>NZ_JBICUP010000003.1:0-267431 GCF_043198215.1 Micromonospora sp. NPDC048830 | reverse complement strand
AGTTTCTGACCTTCGACAAGCCAGAAACCTAGACGGGACACGGCGTGCCCTGTTGATCAGGGCGTCAACCCACCCACGAGAACATCACAAGAGCCATTTTTCGGTCAGTCTCGCGGCCCGAACAGGCGAGCGCGAAACCTGGCCGAGTAAGCCAGACTGGCGCCTGCCGAGCTGCGCCCGCCCGATCCGACGCACGACTTTCGGCAGAAGCGGATGCGGAGTGGTCCGCCGAAGTAGGGGCGCCCGTTACGTGGTGTTACCGATCGCGGTTCGCGGCGCAGGACCCGGAGGTAACGGTCAGCGCCGGCCCGGCGGCTGCCCGCCGACTCGCCTACGTTCCGAGGCCGAACTGTCGGACCCGACAGCCGCAGCGTCCGGCAGCCGCCGCCGCAGATCCGCCAGCCGCCGCAGATCCGCGACAATCGCCCACAAAGCCGGACCAACTGTTCGCAGCAGGCAGCGGCACCAGCTTCAGGGAGCGCTTCAGGTGCCGTCGAGGCCATGGTGGGGCCGCACTCATGTACGGCGGCGGTCCACGGCGACGGGGCGACACCGGTGAGAGGGCTCGCCACGTCACCGCAGGGATCCATTATCGGAGGTACCAGCTCCGCCAACGACCCGCCGCAACGATAACCAAAGTCATCTAATTTCTCTACGATGCGGCACCGGGACGGGCGGCTGCCCGGTCACGCCGACGATAAGGCGAAGGGGCACGAAGCTGCGCGGCCGACGTGCGCCCTGGGTGAGCGCCGCCGGCCGGGTCCGCCTCACCTGAGGTACGCACCCCCTACCTCGCGGACGCGACCACGATAATGAATTCCGATTCGGATGTCACCGAGCGCGTGGCATCGGGCGGTAGTACGACGGCGCCAGCCCAAGCAGGAACGACCAGCAGTGGCCACCTGAGCCGGGGAAGGTGTCGACTGTTGACGCGGGCCCGGTGACGTGATGTGCTCGGCACGTAACGCTAACGGCAACCATGGTCGTTAAGGCCCTGAGGAGGACCATGTCTCTCACCGTGCCGCCTGCCCTGCTCGAAGCCGCCGAGACGGGCCCCGTGGATGACGACGCCTTCGTCGCCTGCGTCCGGGACTCCCTCCCGTACGCCTGGGACACCGTCAGTCGGGTGGTCGCCGACCTGGAGTCGTCTGGCGCCGAATTCGCTGACAACGTCGTGCCACCGCCCACTGAGGCGGAGCGCGGGCAACTGCTGCGCGCGCTGGCCAGCGACGCCATCCGGGCGGGCCTGGAGCGCCACTTCGGGGTGAAGCTGGCGTTCCAGAACTGCCACCGGGTGGCGGCGTTCCGGCTCGGCGCCGTGGACTCCGACACGTACCGCAGGTTCGTCTCGACTCGCGGACAGCTGCTCAACCAGTCGCCGGAGCTGCGTGATTGCTGACGCGCCCGGCGCCTCGCGACCCGGCGAGCAGGTCCAATGGCACCTGTTCCTGCTCGCCGGGCACCGCGCCGGCGGCACGCACGCGCAGGCACTGGCGGACGCGCACCGCTACGGCCTGGCCGCGGAGGCCGCCGGTTACGCCGGCGTCTGGGTCGCCGAGCACCACTTCATCTCCTATGGCGTGTGCCCGTCCGCCGTCACCTTCGCCGCGCACCTGCTCGGGGCGACCCGCCGCATCACCGTCGGCACCGCCGCCTGTGTGCTGTCGGTCCGGCATCCGGTGAGCCTGGCGGAGGAGGCGGTGCTGCTCGACGAGTTGTCCGGGGGCCGGTTCCGGTTGGGGATCGCCCGGGGCGGGCCGTGGGTAGACCTCGAGGTTTTCGGCACCGGCCTGGATCGCTGCACGCACGGCTTCGCCGACGCGGTGGAGATCGTGCTGCGGTGGTTGTCCGGCGCGGCGCAGGTCGCCGGCAACGAAAGGTTCCCCTTCCGGCCGGTGCAGGTGGTGCCCCGGCCCCGTCGGGGAGTGCCCGTGTGGGTCGCGGCGACCTCGCCCGCCACCGTGGACCTCGCCGCCCGCCACGGCCTCCCGCTGCTGCTCGGGCTGCACGCCGACCTGACGGAGAAGCGGGCGTTGCTCGACCGATACGTGCAGGTCGCCGCCGCGCACGGTCACGACAGCACGCAGGTGCCGCACGCCAGCGCCCATCTGGCGCACGTTGAGGACACCGACGCGGATGCCGCTCGGACGGTGCGAGAGCGGCTCCCGGCGTTGCTGGCCGGCACCAGGGAGTACGTCCGACTCGACGGCGCCGCGGCCGGCCCGCCCGACATCGACGAGTACGTCCGGCGTCTGATCGCCATGCACCCGGTCGGGTCGCCGCAGCGGTGCCGGGCGGCCGTGGACGCGGCCGCGGCACTTCCCGGCGTGCGGCACCTGCTGTTTCTGGTCGAGGTGACCGGGGACCGCGCGACGACCCTGCGCACCATTCGGCGGCTCGACGGTGAGGTGTTGCGCCAGCGGTAGCGGGGGCCGAGAAGGTGACGAACGGCCCGATGGCGAACCGTTACGGCGAGTCGCCCCGGATACTGCTCGGTAGGCTCGAGTCATCACGTACGCTCCCGATCATGGAAATGGTTTCCACTAGAGCGAAAGGGTGTCAGCGGTGAAGGTCGCGTTCGTGGGCAAGGGCGGCAGCGGCAAGACGACTCTCGCCGCGCTGTTCGTCCGGCATCTCGGTGGCCAGGGCCTGCCGGTGCTGGCCATCGACGCCGACATCAACCAGCATCTCACCGTCGCATTCGGCGGCGATGCGGACGCGCCGCGGGTGAGGCCGCTCGCTGAGCACCTGCCGGCCATCAAGGACTACCTTCGCGGGGCCAATCCCCGCATCGTCAGCGCGGATCGGATGGTCAAGACGACTCCGCCGGGGCGCGGTTCACGGCTGCTGCGGGTGGTCGAGGACAACCCGATCTACGCCGCCTGCGTACGGGAGGTCGGTGGAGTGCGGCTGGCGGTCACCGGCGAGTTCGCCGCCGAGGATCTCGGCGTGGCCTGCTACCACTCGAAAGTGGGAGCGGTGGAGCTGCTGCTCAACCACATGCTCGACGGGCCCGGCGAATACGTGGTGGTGGACATGACCGCGGGCGCGGACTCGTTCGCCTCCGGGCTGTTCACCCGCTTCGACCGCACCGTGCTGGTGTGCGAGCCGACCGTGCGCAGCGTCGGGGTCTACCGGCAGTACGCCGGCTACACCCGCGACTACGGCGTGGCCCTGTCGGTGGTCGGGAACAAGGTCGAGGACGCCAGCGACGTGGAGTTCCTCCGCGAGCACGTCGGCGGCGATCTGTTGACCTGGTTCGGCAGGTCTGGCTACGTGCGCCGAGCAGAGCGGGGCACGGTCGGCCCGCTGGCCGAACTCGAGCCCGCCAACCAGGCAGCCCTCGCCCAGCTCGTTGAGGCGGTGGACGACACACCGCAGGACTGGGCGGCCTTCACCCGGTGGGCGCATGAGTTCCACCGGCGCAACGCCGCCGCGTGGGCCAACGAGCGCGCCGGGGCGGACCTCACCGACCAGATCGACCCGGAGTTCCGGATGGGACCGCACGCGGTCAGTGAGCCCGCGGTGGTGGGCGGCTGACCCAGGGAGTCGTCAGTCAGGCGGCGCACTTGCCGCAGGTGCCGAAGATCTCCAGGGTATGACCGACGTCGGTGAAACCATGTTGGCGCGCGACCTGGTCAGCCCACCGCTCCACGGCAGGGCCGGCGACCTCGACCGCACGCCCGCACTTCCGGCACACCAGGTGATGATGGTGCCGGCTCTGGCTACACCGCCGGTACAGATACTCCCCGCCCGGCAGCCGCGTCGAGTCGATCTCGCCGGTGTCCACCAGCATCTGCAGCGTCCGGTAGACGGTGGTCAGGCCGACCCGCGCCTTGCGGTCGACGAGCATCTGGTGCAGCTGCTGCGCGCTGTGGAAGCCCTCCACCTCGCGCAGCAGCGCCAGCACCTCGGCGCGCTGCCGGGTGTTACGGGTCGCACCGGGCATTGTCTCGGTCACCGTCCGCCGTCTCCGCTCGTCCCGGCGCCTGTCTCGACGCCCGACTCCCATGTCCTCCCGTGACGCTGGCGGTCACGTGATATCCGAACCCATTATGCATTGCGCATATGTTCACACTCACGCTGTCGGCAACGGCAGGCCGGCGCAACGGAACAGGAGTGGCGTCAGGGCACCTGCGCCTCGCAGCGGCGACGAGTGCACATGTGACACCGAAGGCGCCTTGGTCACGGGCAGGTCACAACGCTTCGTGCGCTTAGTGACAACCGCTTTCAATGGGCGGATGATCCCCTTCAGCCGCGCCCGTCATCGGGCGCTCGCTCTGGGAGGAATCCGCCCGTGAGACACCTAACCGTTACCTTTCAGTGCGCTCTAGTGAGCACACGGTTGGTAGTCGCGCCTTGCGGTGGGACGGTCCCGGTCTGACCGACTGGTGTCGTGCCGGGTTCACGCTTCATGGCCACCCGCCCGCGTACGCGGGTCTTCTGGTCGGCTCCACGTGCTGCCACCGGGCCACTCCCGGCGGTGTCGTGCCTGGCCGTGAGGGCGGCCAGATTGAGCGAGGCGTTGAGATCTCGATTGAGGACCAGGCCGCACGCCTGGCAGTGGTACTCGCGCTCGGACAGGGCCAGCTTGGCGCGGCCCACGCCGTACGAGGGTGGGCCGGCGATCGTTGCACGGGTGTTGATATGAGCACCTGACAGCTAGACGCGCTTATTGCACATGACTACCGTTCCGCTAAACCGATGAGCAAGGAGCGGTTGTGACCCCATCCATTCGAATGCTCGGCGCCGTCCTGGCGATCGCGGCGATCGGCGCCGCTGCCGGCTGCGGTGCTGACACTGGCACCGCGACCGCGGCGAAGAACGGCACTATCGCGGTGGTCGCCACGACGCCTGAGGTCGCCGACTTCACGCGCAACGTCGGCGGCGACGCCGTCAACGTCACCCAGATCATCAAGCCGAACGTCGACCCCCACGACTACGAGCCCACCCCCGCCGACATCCAGGCCATCGGGGCCGCCACACTCGTCATCAAGAACGGCGTCGGGCTCGAGGAATGGCTCGACGCCACCATCTCCTCGGCCGGCTTCAAGGGCACCGTCGTCGACACCTCACAGGGAGTGGCCCTGCGCAGGGGCGACCCCGGCGACGAAGAGACGAAGGACGGCGACCCGCACATCTGGCACAACCCCCGCCACGCCAAAATCATGGCGGAGAACATCACGAAGGCCCTCGTCACCGCCGACCCCGGCCATGCCGACACCTACCGCGCGAACTTCCAGGCGTACGCGGCGAAGCTCGACAAGCTCGACGCCGACAACGAGCGCAAGCTCGCCGCCCTGCCAGCGGACGACCGCAAGCTGGTCACCAACCACGACGCGTTCGGCTACTACATCGACCGCTACCAGCTGCAGTTCATCGGCGCGGTGATCCCCAGTCTGGACACCAGCGCCGAGCTGTCCGCCACCCAGATCAGCGACCTCGTGGTGAAGATCAAGGCCACCGGCACCAAGGCGATCTTCAGCGAGAGTTCCCTACCGCCCAAGGCCGCCGAGGCGATCGCCCGCCAGGCAGGCGTGAAGGTGGTCGGCGGGGAGGACGCCCTCTACGGCGACAGCCTCGGCCCCGAAGGCACCCCCCAGGGCACCTACCTCGGGGCCGAGGAACACAACACCGACACCATCGTGGCAGCCCTCGGTGGCTGAACCCACCGCCGCGCCGGTAGCCGATTCCGCCCTGCACCTCGCGCAGGCCGGCGTCGGCTACCGGCGCCACGCCGTCCTCACCGACGTGAATCTCACGGTGGCGCCCGGCCAGGTCGTCGCCCTCGTCGGCGCCAACGGCGCCGGCAAGTCCACCCTCATCAAGGCCGTCGTCGGCCTCGCCGACATCCTCGCCGGCACGATCACCGTCGGCGGACGACCAGCGCGGCGCGCCCGCGGCGCGGCCGCCTACGTGCCGCAGGTCGACACCCTCGACGCGGACTTCCCCGTCACCGCCGCCGACGTCGTGCTCATGGGCCGCTACCGGCCCGCCCGCTGGCTACGGCAGATCCGCGCGACCGACCGTGCCATCGCCGCAGACGCGCTGGCGCGAGTCGGGCTGGCCGACCGTGCGCGCACCCGCTTCGGGCTGCTGTCCGGAGGCCAACGCCAACGGGTCCTGCTCGCTCGCGCCATCGCCGCCCAGGCCCGACTGATGCTGATGGACGAACCCTTCAACGGTCTCGACGTCACCAGCCAGGACGTCATCGTGACGCAACTGCGGGACCTCGCCGCCGCCGGCACCGCCGTTCTGCTCAGTACCCACGACCTGCGCCTGACCCGCGACCTCGCCGACACCGCCTGCCTCATCCGCGGCGGCCGCGCCGTCACCGGTCCCACCGAACAGGTCCTCGCGGAGCTGCCCGGCGCCTACGGCTACGGCAGCCAGGCCGCCGACCTGCACGCCGCGCGGCCCGGGCGGTGACGGCATGAGTGGTCTCGTCGCGCCGTTCAGCGTGCCGTTCATGGGCCGCGCCCTCGCCGAGCTGCTCCTGCTCGCCGTGGTGTGCGGGCCGGTCAGCGTACTGGTCTTCCTGCGCCGGCTGGCCTTCGTCGCCGACGCGCTGACCCACACCGTCTTCCCCGGCGTGGTCCTCGGATTCCTCGTCGCCGGCTGGACCGGCATCGCCGGCGGCGCGCTCGTCGCCGCCCTGCTGACCGCGGTAGCGCTCACCGGGCTCACCCGCTGGGGTCTGCTCAGCGACGACACCACCGTGGCCGTGCTGCTGACCGCCATGTTCTCCCTCGGCGTCGTGCTCGTATCCCGGCAACACTCCTACACCAGCGACCTGACCGCGTTCCTGTTCGGCCGGCTGCTCACCGTCACCCCCGCCCAGCTCGCGCAGACCGCCGTGCTGGCCGCGATCGTGCTCACCGGCCTCGCCGTCACCGCCCGGCCGCTGGTCCTGCGGGCCTTCGACCCCATCGCCGCCGCCACCGCCGGCTACCGCCTCACCCTGCTGGATCTCGGGCTCAACACGGCCGTCGCGCTGGTCGTCGTCGCCGCCGTGCAGGCCGTCGGCACCATCCTGGTGGTCGCCCTGCTCATCGTGCCCGCCGCCACCGCGCGCCTGCTGACCGACCGGCTCACCGCCATGGCCGTGATCGCCACCGCCGTCACCGGTCTTGCCGCCTACCTGGGCCTGCTGGCCAGCTGGACCACCTCCGTCCGGTACGGCGTCCGGCTCACCTCCGCCGCCGCGGTGGTGCTCACCCTCGTGGCCTGCTACCTGCTCGCCCTGCTCGCCGGCCACCCCCGCCGCCCGCCGACCCCACCCACTGCGACGGTGACCCGGTGAGCTGGCTACTTCAGGACACCTTCGGCCGCGCCCTGGTCGAAGCCGTCGCCGTCGGGATGCTCACCGGACTGGTCGGCGTGCACGTCGTGCTGCGCCGGCTGTCGTTCTTCACCATGACCATGGCCCACGCCACGTTTCCCGGCGTGGTCGCCGCCTCCATCCTCGGCATCAACATCTACCTCGGCGGCGTGGTCGCCGGGTTGCTGACCGCCGCCGCCGTCGCCGCCCTGGCACGTACCCGCGGCCAAGAGACCACCGCCGCGACCGGGGTCATCCTCTCCGCCGGCTTCGCGCTCGGCGTCGCGCTGGTCGCCACCCAGAACGGTTTCAGCCGGGACCTGTCCGCCTTCCTCGTCGGCTCGATCCTCACCGTCACCACCGAGAACCTGGTCGTGACCGCCGCCCTGCTGGCCATCACCACGGTCGCGCTCACCGTCGGGGGCCGGCACCTGCTGTACGTCGGTTTTGATCCCGCCGGCGCCCGCGCCGCCGGGTACCGCGTCCGGCTGCTCGACCTCGCTCTCCTGCTGCTGGTCGACCTCGTCGTCGTCGCGATCGTGCCTGCCGTCGGCACCATCCTCGCCCTGGCGCTGATCGTCGCCCCCGCCGCGGCCGCCCGCGCCTGGACCGACCGTCTCGCCCCCATGACCGCTCTCGCCGCCACACTCGGTGCCGGCAGCGCGGTCGCGGGACTGTGGTTCTCCCGGCTGTGGGATGTTGCTGCCGGTGGCAGCATCTCGCTGGCCGCCGCCGCCGTCCTGCTCGTGTCGCTGGCGGCGCACCGCCTGCGCGACGGGTTCCGCACGATCTTCCTCAGCGCGACGTGACCGCCGAACCCGCCTCGATCGAGGAGATCAGCGAGCTGCTACGCACCATCGCCCACCCGGCGCGCATCCGCATCCTGCTGCAGCTCACGCGAGCCGACGCCTGCGTCACCGAACTTTCGGGCGTACTGCAGCTACCCGCCCCGCACGTGTCGCACCAGCTTCGGCACCTGCGCCACGCCCGCCTCGTACGCCGCTACCGCCAGCAGGGCCGGATGCAATACGCGCTCACCAGCGTCCCCGCCGTATCTCTCGTCCTGGACGTGCTCAAGCACTGCAGTTGACATCCTCCCGGCCCTGATGGGCGGAGATTCCCACGGTCGCCCGTGAGGCTTCCTGTTTCATCGCGGCGGGGAGTTGATCAATCCGAAGACGGCGTGAGCGGCGGCTCGCGCCGCCTGCTCGTCCGTACCGGGGGCGACCGCGCGGATCGCAGTCGCCCAGATCTCGACGTAGTTGCGTTGCAAGCGGCGGACCCGGCACCGATCGGCCTCGCCGAGGCTGGCGAGGTCGCGGCTTTGGACGACGATGAGGGCTGGCTGGTCGAGGGCGAACTCGACGTGCCAGTCGACCAGCGTGGCGAGGACCGCGGTCAGGTCGTCGAGGCCTGCTGTCCGGCGGCGCGCCTCGGTCAGCAGCCGTTCGCTGACGCCAACCAGCATGTCTCCCAGGATCGCCTCCTTGTTGGCGAAGTGCCGGTAGAGCGCGGGTCGGGAGATGTCCACCGCGCGCCGATGTCGTCGGCGCCGGGGTCCTGGGCGTCGCCGCCAGGTTGCGCGCCGCGTTGGACTTCTTCCGCAAGAGCGATATGGCAAGCTACCAAAAATGCGACAATCCGGGCATGCCCGCTGAGCCGACCGACGCGCGGAGCAGATCCGCGTCGACCGCCGCGCAACTACGGCGGTCGACGGCGGCAAGTTTCGTCGGGACCGCTATTGAATGGTATGACTTCTTCCTGTTCGGGCTGGTCACGGCGACCGTGTTCGACCGTCTGTTCTTTCCCCGACTCAATCCGACGGCGGGCACCCTCGCTTCCCTCGCAGCCTTCGCCGTGGCCTTTGTCGCCCGACCGCTAGGCGGCGTGCTGTTCGGACATATCGGGGACCGGATCGGGCGAAAAGCGACGCTCATCCTCACGCTGCTGATAATGGCCGTCGGCACGAGTGTCATCGGCCTGTTGCCCACCTACAGTGCGATCGGGATCTGGGCGCCAGCCCTGCTGGTGATCGCCCGGCTGGTGCAAGGGCTGTCGGCCGGCGGCGAACTGGGCGGCGCCATCCTCATAGCTGTCGAACCCGCGCCCGCCAAGCGTCGCGGCTACTACGGCTCGTGGCCGACACAGGGGGTGAACGCAGGCCTGGCGCTGGCCAGTGCGGCCTATCTGTTGGTGGTTCACCTGACCGGGAACTCGCTTCTGAGCTGGGGCTGGCGCATCCCGTTCCTGGCCAGCGCAGTGTTGCTGCTGGTCGGACTCTATGTCCGGCTGCGGGTACTGGAGACGCCGGAGTTCCGCGAGATCCGCAAGTCGGGGCAGCGGGCCGCCGTCCCGATCGCCGTCATCCTGCGGCACCACAAGCGGGCCCTGTTGATCGGGATGGGTGCGCTGACGGCGGGGACCATCCCGTTCTACATCGCCACCGTGTTCACCCTGTCCTATGGACCGAAGCAACTCGGCATGTCGCCGCAGATGATCCTGGCCGGTACGGTGGTCGCGGCGCTGGTGGCGGTACCGCTGATCCCGCTGCTCGGCGCCTTGTCCGACCGGCTGGGCCGGATCCGGGTGCTCAAGGCCGGCGCGGTGTACATGGCACTCATCGCGTTCCCGTTCTTCTGGCTGTTCGAAACAGGCGATCCCGTGCTGGTGGGCCTGGCGCTGTTGTTGGTGGTGGCGGTCGGCACGGCAGTGACCTTCGGCGTCCTGACGAGCTTTCTCGCCGAGTTGTTCGACGCTCCGGTACGCTACTCCGGCATTGCCCTGTCGTATCAGCTGAACGCGGTGTTGACCAGCGCTCCCGCACCATTCGTGGCGGCCGGGCTGTACGCCTGGGCGAAAGGTTTCTGGCCGGTCGCGGTATACATGATCGTCGGCTCCCTGGTCGCCCTCGTTGCCCTGGTGGCCGCTGGACGCAGGTCTGATGGCCCCGGAGAGCATCGATAATCGGTGCGCCACCACTTCTCCTGCTGACCCACCACGCTTCGGATGTGTCGGCAGCCGCGAAGGACGAGCGCCCGCGCCGCTACCGGTGCGGGCGTTCACAAGGGTCGGCGACCGCACCAGCCGTCCGGCGGTCGAGACTGCCGCCGGCGCGAACACCACGCCGGCGGCCCTCCTCCCGGTCGATGGAATCCGTCCGTGTCTCGCGGCCTACGGCCTGGTCATTCCTCGTCGTGCACCCGCACCAAGTTGCGCCGACGTCGTCGATTCGGACGTCAGCGCGGCGGGTGGCGTCGTCACCAGGACGCCTTGCGGATCCCCGGCAGTTCGCCCCGCAGCGCCATCTCCCGGAACCGCACCCGCGACAGCCCGAAGCGGGTCAGCACACCTCGCGGTCGGCCGTCGATGACGTCGCGGTTGCGTAGCCGCACCGGGCTGGAGTCGCGGGGCAGCCGCGCCAGTTGGCGGACGGCGTCGTCCCGCACCGCCGGGTCGGTGTCCGGGTGGGCGATGGTCCGCTTCAGCTCGGCGCGGCGCTGCGCGTGGCGAGTGACCAGGTCGGCGCGGCGGGCCTGCCGGTTGGCGAGGCTCTTGCGGGCCATGTCAGCGCGCCTCTCGGAACTCGACGTGCCGGCGGACGACCGGGTCGTACTTGCGCAGCACCAGTCGGTCGGGGTCGTTGCGGCGGTTCTTGCGGGTGACGTACGTGTAGCCGGTGCCGGCGGTGCTGCGCAGCCGGACGATCGGGCGGACGTCGGTCTGCCGGGCCATCAGACCGTCACCCCCTGGGCGCGCAGCTCCGCGACGACCTTTTCGATGCCCTTGCGGTCCACGGTCTTCAGCGCCTTGGCGGTCAGCGTCAGGCGGACCCAGCGTCGCTCCGAGGGCAGCCAGTAGCGGTGGTTCTGCAGGTTGGGGTTCCACCGGCGGCGGGTGCGCCGGTGGGAGTGGGACACGGCGTTGCCGAAGCTCGGCTTCGCGCCGGTGACATCACAGCGACGGGACACAAGCACTCCTCAAGGTTTGCCTTAACGATAACGGTTTTCATTCTTACCGTGGCCGGTCGGCAGCCTCCGCCCGGGGTCCCCGAACGACCTCGGCCGACGCCGGCGAGCCGGGACGATTCCCGACGCCACGGGCAGATCGCCCACGACCACCGACGCCACCGGGCCAACCCGGCACTTTCCTGCGAGAAGACCTTGCCTGCCGCCCGCCGTCGACCACATGCCTATAATGACAATCGTTTTCGACTAAGTCGAGAGGACCGTGATGTCGACGTCCCCGCTCGCACCGGCCAACGCCGGAGTTCCGGCGTCCGACGCCCGACCGTCGTTGACCGTGCTCAGTGGCTTCTGGCCGTCCGCCACGTACGCCGTGGCCCGCAGCCTGCTCGCGGCGGACCCGTCGCTGCTGCTGATCCGCCACGACCTCGCCGGCCTAGGGGCCGGCACCGTCCACCGCATCGTGCGCGACCGCGAGGGAATACTCGAGGACGAGCGCATCACGCTCGCGCACGGCTGTGTCTCCTGCACCCTGCGCGAGGACGTACTGCCGACCCTTGCCCGGCTGGCGCGTGCCCACCCACGCCGGGACCTGGTGCTGATGCTGCCGGAGGTGGTCGAGCCGGAAGCCGTCGCCGCGGTCTGCGCGCACTGCCTGGTCGACGGCGCGCCGATCACCGACCTGCTGCACGTCGACTCGTACGTCACCGTCGTCGACGCCGAGCACCTGCTCGACGGGCTGGCCAGCACCGACGGCCTCAAGGCCCTCGGCATCCACACCGCCGACAACGACGACCGCGGGCTCGCCGACGTCGTCGTCCGCCAGATCGAGTACGCCGACACCCTCGTGCTGTGGGGACAGTCGCGGGAGGGCCCGTACGACACCAGCCGGCTGTCGGTGCTGCTGGAGCGCATGGCGCCGTGGGCGACCCAGGTGCGGGTCGACGGTGAGGTCATCGACGCCAGCACGCTGGCCCGCCAGCTGCGCGGCACCAGTCGGCACCGCCCCGAGATCCCCGGTGTCCTGACCCGCGGGTTGGAGGGCTACAGCCTCGGCCTGCACGATCCGCACCCCGACTGCGGAGTGGTGTCCGTGGTCTTCCGCGCCCGCCGCCCCTTCCACCCACGACGGCTACACGACGTCCTCGAGGAGGTCAACGCCGAGGTGATCCGCTCCCGGGGGCACCTGTGGCTGGCCAGCCAACCGGACAGCGTCATCGCCTGGGACTTCGCCGGCGGCGGCCTCAGCCTCGGCTCCCTCGGCCGCTGGCTGGCCGCCCTCCCCGACCGGCACTGGGACGAGGCGTCCGACCACCGCCGGCTCGCCGCCACCCTCGACTGGGACCTCTACTACGGCGACCGGCACCAGCACCTCGTCTTCATCGGCCTCGACCTCGACCCCGCCGGCCTGCACCGCACCCTCGCCGGCTGCCTGCTCACCGACGCCGAACTCGCGGACGGTGAGGACACCTGGCGCGGCTACGACGATCCGTTCACCGGCTGCTTCCCACTCGCCGACCTCGACCCGACCGACACCGAAGGAGAACCCGTATGAGGCCCGACATCCACCCCAGCTACAAACCCGTCGTCTACCGCGACCGCGCCGCCGACTTCGCCTTCCTCACCCGCTCCACGGCCACGAGCGACCAGACGATCGAGTGGACGGACGGCCACACCTACCCCGTCATCGACGTGCAGATCTCCTCCGCCAGCCACCCCTTCTGGACCGGCAAGCAGCGCCTGCTCGACACCGAGGGCCGGGTGGAGAAGTTCCGCGCCAAGTACGCCCGCCGCGGACCGCAGCAGCCACGATGACCGCGGCGCGTATCGGCTGGGCGGTGCACGCACCCCGAGCCCGCGCCGCTATTGGAAACAGTTTTCGGTTTCGTGTTCTAGTGCTAGCCCGAAGCCGCCGCCCTGAGAGGGAGACGTATGACCCAGCCGTACCGGCCAGCCGAGTGCCTGGAGGCCGTAAGCGCCTGCCTGGCGGAGGTGCTCGATCTCGACCCGCTACAGGTGCAGCCCGATGTGCGGCTCACCGAGCTGGGCCTGGAGTCGTTCACGGCCGTGCGGCTGCGGCGCCGGCTGCGCGAGGATCTCGACGCCGACCTGCCGCTGACCGTCTTCCTGGACGGGGCGACACCACGCACGGTCGCGGCCGCAGTGGAGTCGGCACGCCAGCAGGCCACCGACTCGATCCGAAGCGTGCCGGAGCAGGTAACCGTCTCCGCCGACTCCGGACGCGAGGCGTTCCCCCTCACCGCGGTCCAGGCCGCCTATCTGGTGGGCCGAGACCCGTCCTTCCCGCTGGGCGGCGTGGCGACCTTCTTCTACTTCGAGTACGACCGGCAGCCCGCGGGCGATCCGGAACTGGACGTGCTGCGGCTGGAGGCGGGCTGGAACCGGCTGGTCGCCCGTCATCCCATGCTGCGGATGGTGGTCGACGCCGACGCGCGGCAGCACATCCTGCCCGCGGCGCCGCCCTACCGCATCGCGGTGGTCGACCTGCGCGCCCGCGACGACGAGGACGTCGCCGGTGAGCTTGCCCGGCTGCGGCACCAGTTTTCCCACCAGCTACGGCCGGTTGAGGTGTGGCCGCTGTTCGACGTGCGGGCGGCGCTGCTGCCGGACGGGCGGACTCGCCTGTTCGTGGGGATGGACATCATCGCGCTGGACATGGCGAGCTGGATGCGGCTGATGCGCGAGTGGGGGCAGCTCACCGCTGACCCCGACGCGGACCTGGCGGAGGTGTCCACCACGTTCGCGGCGGTGCTGGCCCGCCGCGAACTCGATCCGGCTGAGGCGGTGCGGCGGGCCGCCGATCACGACTACTGGTCGCAGCGGGTGCCGGCCCTGCCGCCCGGTCCGGCCCTGCCATGGGCGAAGGCGGCCGCCGACCTCGGCGTGCCGCGTTTCACCCGGTACGCCGCCGAGCTGACCGACCAGCAGTGGGCAGGTCTGCGGCGCCGCGCCGCGGCCCGTGGCATGTCCGCGACGGCGGTGCTGCTGGCCGCGTGCGCGCTGGTGCTGCACCGCTGGGGTGCCACCGCGCCGTTCTGTCTGAACACCACGCTGTTCGACCGGCCCGATGATGCCGGCCTCGATGCCGTCGTGGGCGACTTCACCACCACCGTGCTGAGCGAGTCCCCGGCCGTCGACCTCACCGCGTGGGACGGGTTCGGCTCGTACGCCGCCGTGGTGAACCGCCGGTTCTGGACGGACCTGGACCACCGCTCCGTCTCCGCCGTCGAGGTGCTGCGCGAACACCGCGACGGCGACCTCACCCCGGCGTACCCGGTGGTGTTCACCAGCGGTGTGGGCCTGGGCGGCGACGGCGCGGGACCGACCGCCTGGCTCGGGCGGGAGGTGTTCGGGGTGTCGCAGACCCCGCAGGTGCTCGTCGACCACATCGTGTGGGACGAGGCCGACCGCCTGCGGATCGCCTGGGACACCGTCGACGGCTGCCTGCCCGACGGCTTCGCCGCCGCGATGCGCGATGCGCACCTGCGCCTCCTGAGGCGTCTCGCCGACGATGAGGCCGCCTGGTCCGATCCGGCGCTGGGGTGGGATCCGTCGTTCCTGCCGGACGAGCCGCTGGACCGTGCGCCGTTCGGCGATGCGGGGCCGCTGATCGACGATCCGCTGCGGGCAGCCGCCGCGCTGGCGCCGGACGCGGTCGCGCTGCTCGGCGACGGCGGCCCGGTGACGCACGGCGACCTCGCGGCGCGCGCCAGGCGCACGGCCGCGGCGCTGACCAGCCTGGGTGTCGGGCCCGGCGACCTGGTGGCGGTGGCGGCGCCCAAGGGCGCCGCACAGATCGCCGCCGTCCTCGGTGTCACGGCCAGCGGGGCCGGCTATGTCCCCGTGGAGCCGACCTGGCCGGCGCCCCGCATCGCCTCGGTGTGCAGCCAGGCCGGCATCCGGCACGCCCTCGTGGTCGGCGAGGCGCACCCGTCGTGGCCCGACGGGGTGCGGGTGCACCAACCGCAACCGGACGGCGCCCTGCCGGCGCCGCAGATCGACGACCGCCGCCGGGCGGCACCGGACGATCTGGCGTACACCATCTTCACCTCCGGCTCGACCGGGCGGCCCAAGGGCGTCGCGGTGGAGCACCGGCAGGCCCGCACCACCCTCGACGACCTGGCCGACCGGTTCCCGCTGACCGTCGACGACCGGGTCCTGGCACTGTCGGCGATGAGCTTCGACCTGTCGGTGTACGACGTGTTCGCCGTCCTCGGCGCCGGCGCGGCGATGGTGTTGCCGGATCCGGCCCGGCAGCGCGACCCGGGCCACTGGCTGGACCTGATGCACCGTCACCGGGTCACCGTGTGGAACACCGCCCCGGCGCTGCTGGAGATGCTCGTCGAGTACGCCGAGATCGACCCGGACGCGGCCACGGCCGCGCTGTCGGCGCTGCGGCTGGTGCTGCTGTCCGGTGACTGGATCCCGGTCACCCTGCCCGACCGGCTGCGGGCCCTGGCTCCCGGGGCGCAGGTGGTCAGCCTCGGCGGCGCCACCGAAGGCGCGATCTGGTCGATCTGCTACCCGATCGGCCCGGTCGACCCGTCGTGGCCGAGCATCCCGTACGGGCGCGCGCTGCGCGGCCAGTCGTTCCACGTCCTCGACGACAACGGCCGGCCATGCCCCGTCGGGCATGCCGGGGAGCTGTACATCGGCGGTGACGGGGTGGCCCGCGGCTACATCGGCGACCCGGAACAGACCGCACACCGCTTCTCCACCCACCCGGTGCTGCGCCGCCGCGTCTACCGCACCGGTGACCTCGGTCGGTGGCGGCCCGACGGCACCATCGAGTTCCTCGGCCGGGTCGACCGGCAGGTCAAGATCCGCGGCCACCGCATCGAGCTGGGCGAGATCGAATCCGTGCTCGACCGGGCGCCCGGCGTGCGGCAGTGCGTGGCCCGCTCCGTACCCGGCCCGGACGGCCGTCCCCGCCTGGTGGTCTACGTCGCGGCCGCCGACCCCGGACGCCGCGCCGAGCGACGAGGAGCTGGCCGCCCGGCTGCGGGCCAGCCTGCCGGACTACATGGTGCCGAGCCAGTTCGTCCGCCTGGCCGCGCTGCCGGTGACCGAGAACGGCAAGGTCGACTACGCCGCCCTGCCGAACCCGTACGAGGCTGCCTCGGTCCCGGCTGCCGCCGTCGCAACCGGCGACACCGGGGCCGGCGAAGCTCCGCTTGCACCGCCGCCTGGCGCCGGCCGGTTGCCGGCGTTGCTGCAGGACGCCGCGCGCCTGGGTCTACAGCTACGCGTCACCGTGCACCCGGGGCGCCTGGACCCAGCCGCGGCCCTGGCGGCGGCGGCCGCCCTGGCGGCCGGCGGCCCCCTGCCCCTCGCCGACGGGTACGAGATGACGCCCCGCCTGGCCGACGACGCGCTGCTGGAGCTCGCCGTCACCGCCCGCTCGGCGCCGCCGGCCGTCGACAAACCGGCAACCACGCTCGAACCCGCGCTCGCCCCACACATCGCCGACCTGCCGGACCCGGAGCTGGAGCGCGGCATCGCGGCCGTTCTCGGCGACCTGCTGGGCGCGCCGGTCGACGTCACCACCCCGTTCTTCCGGCTCGGCGCCACCTCGCTGACCCTGGTTCGCGCCCACCGGAGGCTGGCCGCCGAGGTCGGCGGCGACCTGGCGGTGGTCGACCTGTTCACCCATCCCACGGTGCGCGACCTGGCACGCCACCTCACCGCCCGACGGTCCGGCGGCGCACCCACCGCCGCCGGGAATCAGGGCCTTCCCGCGTTGGTCGCCGCCCCCGGTCCCCTCGATGCCGGCACCCACTCCCCTGCCGGAGAACCGCCGCAGCCGCCCGCCGGCGTGGCGCCGCGGCCGGCGGGCCGGCGGCAGGCTCGGGCCGTCGCGGCGGAGGCCGCCCGATGACCGGCGGGCCGATCGCGGTCACCGCCGCGTCCTGCCGGTTTCCCGGCGCGGTCGACGTCGACGCCTTCTGGCGGCTGCTCGTCGACGGCCGCGAGGGGCTGACCCGGTTCACCGACGAGGAGTTGGCCGACCGGGGTGTGCCGCGGCGGCTGCGCCGTGACCCGGCCTACGTGCCGGTCGGTGGGCTGATCGAGGGGCAGGAGCTGTTCGACCCGGTGCCGTTCGGGCTCACCGACGCCGAGGCCGCGCTGCTCGACCCGCAGCAGCGGCTTTTCCTGGAGTGCTGCTGGCAGGCCCTGGAGCAGGCCGGGCACGGCGGGGGCCGCGACGCCGGTGCGGTCGCCGTGTTCGCCGGCGCGGCGCACAGCGCGTACCTGACCAGTAACCTCGCCGGCCGGTGGGACCCCACGGGCGGCGGCGCCGACCCGGGCGGCAGCCTGCAGACCGCGATCAGCACCCACACCGACTACCTGCCGCTGCAGGTCGCGTACCGGCTCAACCTGACCGGGCCGGCGATCGCGGTCAACACCACCTGCTCCACCTCCCTGGTCGCGGTGCACCTGGCCGCGCAGTCGCTGCTGGCCGAGGAGTGCGACACCGCGCTGGCCGGCGGGGTGTCGCTGATCGTGCCGCAGGGCCGCGGCTACCGGCACGTCCCGGACGGGATCTTCTCCGCCGACGGGCGGGTCCGCCCGTTCTCCGCCCGCGGCACTGGCATCGTCTACAGCCAGGGCGCCGGCGTGGTGGTGCTGCGCCGGCTGGCCGACGCCCTCGCCGACGGCGACCCGGTGCTCGCGGTGCTGCACGGCAGCGCGGTCAACAACGACGGCGCGGACAAGGCCGGATTCACCGCCCCGTCGGTACGCGGGCAGGCCCGCGTCGTGGCCGAGGCCCTCGCGGTCGCCGGTGTCGAGCCACGCCAGGTCGGTTACGTGGAGGCGCACGGCACCGCCACCCGGCTCGGCGACCCCGTCGAGGTGGCGGCGCTACGGCGGGTCTTCGGCGCCGACGGGCCGGCCTGGTGCGGGCTCGGCTCGGTGAAGGGCAACGTCGGCCACGCCAACTCCGCCGCCGGCATCGCGTCGTTCATCAAGACCGTGCTGGCCCGCTTTCACGGGATCGTGCCGGAATCGCTGCACGCCAAGCCGGTCAACGACCTGCTCGGCCTGGACGGCTCACCGTTCGACGTCGTCACCGAGACCCGGCCGTGGCCGGCCGCGCCGTACGCCGGGGTCAGCTCGTTCGGCATCGGCGGCACCAACTGCCATGTGGTGCTCGGCCCCGCACCGCACCAGCCGCCGTCGGCCCCGGACGGGCGGCCGCAGTTGCTCGTCGCGTCCGGCCACACCCCGCAGGCGGCCGCCGCCACGGGGGCCGCGCTGGTCGCGGTGCCGGCCGACGAACGGCTGGCCGACGTCGCGTACACGCTGCAGGTGGGGCGCGCGCACGGCCCGCATCGAGTGGCCGGCGTAGCGGATGTCGGGCGACGGCGGCGGATGTCGGCGCCGGTGGCCGCGGCGACGCGGCCACCCCGGCTGGTGTTCGCCTTCCCCGGCGCCGGCAGCGCGTTCGCCGGCATGGGTGGGCAGCTCTACGAGCAGGAACCCGTCTTCGCCGCCGCCGTGGACACATGCGCCGACCTGCTCGCCGGCGAGCTCGGCGCCGACGTGCGCGCGGCGCTGCGCCCGGACACGGACCCGGCGCGGCTGGCCGACGCCGCGTTCGGGTTGCCGGCGCTGTTCGCCGTCTCGGTCGCCACCGCCCGACTGCTCGACAGCTGGGGTGTCCGACCGGACGTGGTGCTGGGCCACAGCGTCGGCGAGTACGCGGCCGCCGTCGCCGCCGGAGTGTTGAGCCTGCCTGAGGCCGCCCGCCTGATCGCCGTGCGGTGCACGCACGTCGCCCGGTCCGCCGGTGGCGGGGCGATGCTGGCGGTGCCGCTGCCCGCCCGGGAGGTGACCGGGCTGCTCGCCGGGCACCCGGCGCTCGACCTGGCGGTGCTCAACGCGCCGGACGCGTGCGTCGTTGCCGGCCCGGCGGCGCCGCTGCAGGCGCTGGAGGAGGCGCTGCAGTCCGACGGCGTCGCGGTGACCCGCCTGCGGGTGTCCGCCGGGCTGCACTCCCGGCTGGTCGAGCCGGCCCTGCCTGCGCTGCGTGCGGCGGCCGACACGATCCGCCCGCGGCGGCCACGCGTCGAGTACGCGTCGACCGTCACCGGCGCCCTCGCCGACGCCGAGCTGACCGACCCCGGCTACTGGGTGCGGCAGCTGCGCCAACCGGTCAGGTTCTCCGAGGCGCTCCGCGCCGCCGTCGGAGACGCCCCGGCCGTGCTGGTGCAGGCCGGGCCGGGTGCCGCGCTGGTGACCCTCGCCCGACGGCACGGGTTGGCCGCCCTGCGCGACGCGCTCGCGACGCTGCCGGCCGACGAGCCGGGCGCCGACGCGGTCACCCTGCGGGAGGCGGTCGGCGGCCTGTGGTGCCACGGCACGCCGGTCGACCTCGCCGCCCTGCACCTGCCGGGCCGTCGCAAGGTCACCGCGCCCGGGTACGCCTTCCAACGCCGGCGCCTGTGGATGGACCCGGCGGACACCAGCAGCAGCGCCGGCGACGGCCAGACCGACACCGACGAGCCGCTGCTCGTGCCGGTGTGGCACCAACAGCCCCCGGCACCAGCCGCGCCGCGGCTGCCCGGCAACTGGCTCGTCGTGCCCGGCGTCGACCAGCGGCTCGCCCGGGCGGTCGTCGACGCTGTCCGCGCCGCCGGTGGCGCGGCCCGCACCTGCGACGCCGACAGCGACCTCGCGGCCCAGGACGAGCCGGCGTGGGCCGGACTGATCGTCCTACCCGGCGCGCCGGTCGGCGAGGACATCGTGGATGCCGACGCCGGCGCCGCTGCTGGTGCTGGTGCCGCTGCTGGTGCTGGTGCCGCTGCTGGTGCTGGTGCCGCTGCTGGTGCTGGTGCCGCTGCTGGTGCTGGTGCGGGCGCCGGCATCGGTGCCGTGGCGGCTGAGGTGGTCCGCGCCGCCACGCTGGCCGGCCGGCTCGCCGCGGCCCCGGTCCCGCTGCTCGTCCAGGTCACCCGCAACGCCCTCGCCGTCCTGCCGGCAGAACGGCCGGATCCCGCCGGTGCCGCGGCCCGCGTGCTGCCCCGCGTCATCGCCCAGGAGCGGCGCGGGCTTCGGTGGCGCACCATCGACATCAGCGGCGACGACGGCACCGGGACGGTCGCGGCCCACGTGGTCGCCGAGGCGGCGGATCTCGCCGACGGTACCGGGTCGGGCATGGAGGTGGCTGTCCGCGGCGAGCAACGCTGGCGGCGCACCGCCGTGTCGTGGCGCCCAGCAGCCGGGGACTCCGAGGCCACCGCAGGGACAGCGGTGATCGTCGGCGGGCTCGGCGAGGTCGGCCTGACCATCGCCGGTCACCTCACCGGCGCCGGCCACCGCGTGGTGCTCACCTCCCGGCACGGCGAACCGCCGCCGGACAGCGACCGTGGCCGGGCGTTGACCGCGCTGCGCGACGGCGGCGCCGACGTCACGGTGCGGCGGCTCGACGTCACCGACGCTGCCGCCACCGTCGCCCTGCTCGCAGAGCTGTCCGACCGAGGACCGCTCGCGCTGCTGGTGCACGCCGCCGCAGCAGTCGGCGACGACCGGTGGGTGATGCTGCGCGACACCGCACCCGCCGACGTCAACTGGCATCTCGCGCCCAAGCTGACCGGCGCAGGTGTCCTGCGCGACGCCGTCGCCGCGCTGCCGGACGAGCGTCGACCCGGTCTGGTGCTGCTGATGTCCTCGGCGGCCACCATGCTCGGCGGCGTCGGCACCGGCCCGTACGCGGCGGCCAACGCCGCCCTGGAGGCGTACGCCCACACCGCCCCCACCGGACGGACCCGGTGGCTGGCCGTGGCGTGGGACGGCTGGCGCACCAGCGCCCACCGCGAAGACGCCGCCGTCACGCTGACGAGCACCCTGGACGCCGCCAGCGGCCTCGCCGCCCTCGACCGGCTCCGCGGCGCGGTCACCGCACCACCGGTGGTGGCGGTGTCCCACCGCGACCTGGTCACGGCGATGGCCGCTGCGGCCCGGGCCGGAGCGCAGGCCGCGCCGGCCGCACCGGTCGCGTCGGCGGAATCGGCGCTGACGGCGGTCGAACGCGCGGTCGCCGACGTGTGGGCGCGGTTGACGGGCAGCCCGGTCGACAGCCCGACGGCCGACTTCTTCGCCCTCGGCGGCCACTCCCTGCTGGCGACGCGGATGCTCGCCGAGCTGCGCGACCGGTTCGGTGCCGACCTGCGCCTGCGTGACCTGCTCGACCACCCGACCGTCGCCGGCCTGGCCACGCTGCTGAACCCGGCCGCCGGTGTCCCGGCAGCCGAACCCGCGGCGGTGGCGCTGCCGTCGCCGGCTGGTCCATCGGGCGTCGACGCGGACGGCACGTTCCCGCTCACGCGAGTACAGCACGCCTACTGGGTCGGCCGCGCCGGTGGCTACCGGTGGGGAGACCGGCCCTGCCATTTCTACCTGGAGTACGACTGCCCGAACCTCGACCTCGACCGCTATCAGCAGGCGTGGCGGCAGGTGATCGACCGGCACCCGATGCTGCGGGCCGTCGTCACCACCCAGGGCCGCATGCGCGTTCTCGACGACCTGCCCGCCTACCGCGTCCGGGTCCACGATCTGACCGGCGCCGACGATGAGCACCGACAGCACCGCCTGGCCGCGCTGCGCGAGCGGATCTCCACCCGGCCCGGCCCACCGGAGACGTGGCCGCTGTTCACCGTGCAGGCCGCCCGCCTGCCCGACGGCGCGGTCCGGCTGTTCATCGGCGTCGACGTGCTGATCTGCGACGCGTCGAGCTGGTGGCTGATCGACCGGGACCTGCGCGCCTTCTACACCGATCCGCACGTTCCCTTGCCGGCGCCGGTGGTGCACCCCGCCGCCTGCGTGGCGGCGCTCGATGCCCGCCGCGCCGGCCCGGCCGCGGCGAAGGCTGCCGCGTACTGGCGGCAGCGGCTGCCCGGCCTGCCACCGGCGCCGGCCCTGCCGGTGGCCGAGCACACCGCCGCCCGGTTCGTGCGTCGCACCGCCCGGCTGTCCCCGACCCGGTGGCGGGCGCTGCAACGGCACGCCGCGCGGCACCGGCTCACTCCGAACGCGGTGCTGCTGGCCGCCTACGCCGACGCCCTGCAGGAGTGGTCCGGCAGTGACCGGTTCAGCGTCATGCTCACCCTGTTCGACCGGCCGGACGACCTGCCCGGCGCGGGTGCGGTCGTCGGTGACTTCACCTCCCTGATCGTGCACGAGGTGGACCGGCGCGCACCGGCGCCGTTCGTCGGGCGGGCCGCCGCAGCGCAGCAGCGGCTGTTCGCCGACCTGGACCACCGGGAGTTCTCCGCGCTGGACGCCCTGACCGAACGCTCCGCCGCCGGAGGACAGCTCGCGTCGGTGCCGGTGGTGTTCACCAGCGCCCTCGGTGTGGCCGACATGATCGGCGAGGACCACGACCTGCAGTGGGCCGGCCGGCAGGTCTACGGGGTGAGCCAGACCCCGCAGACCCTGCTCGACCATCAGGTGCTCGAACAGGGCGGCGAGCTGTGGCTGCAGTGGGACGCCCTCGAACCGGTCCTCGACCCCGGTCAGGTCCAGGCGGCGTTCGACGCCTACGCCACCGCGCTGACCCGCCTGGCCGACGACGCGGACGCCTGGACCGACCAGCCGGCCGCCGGCTCCCACAGCCGCCCGGCACCGGTCACGTACCGGCCGGCACTGGCCGAGCTGCCGGACGTCGCGCTGCCGATCCGCGCCGGCACCGGAGCGCACAGGCTGTTCCTGATGCATCCGTCCGGCGGAGACATCCTGTGCTACACCGAGCTGGCCCGGCTGCTCGACGAGCGGGTGAACGTGGTGGCGCTGACCGACCCGGCCCTGGTCGGCGCGGCAGCACCGGACACCGTCGCCGACCTCGCCGCGCTGTACCTGGCCGTGGTGCGGCGGCTGCAACCGGCCGGCCCGTACCTGATCGGCGGCTGGTCGATGGGCGGCAGCGTCGCCCAGGAGATGGCCCGCCAGGCCCACGCCGACGGCACGCCGGTGCCGCTGCTGGCCATGGTGGACTCCAACGACCCGACCCACATCCGCCCGATTTCCGGCACGCCGCCGCAGGTGCAGGCCGATCTGGTCGTCCGCCATCTCGGCGCGCTGGAGGCCTACCTCGGCATCGACCTGGACAGCACCCGGCCCGGCCTGCGGGACCGGCTGGCCGCCGCCACCGAGGACGACCGATACGGCCACGCCGAACGGCGGCTGCGTGCCCACCGGCTGCTCGGCCGCGGCGAGCAGGTCCGCGACCGACTGGCGGTCCTCGACCGCCACCTGCGGGCCCTGGCCGCCCACGAGCCGGCCCGGCTCGACGCCACCGACACCACCACCCTGCTGGTACGCGCCGAGCAGCCGGCGCCGCGCAACTCCGGCATCGGCATGGGCGTCGACGACACCCCACCCGGCGAAGCCGCCCTGGGCTGGGCCCGGCATCTGACCGGTCCGCTGCGCGTCGTCGGCGTCGACGCCCACCACTACTCGGTGCTGCGCCGCCCCGCGGTCGCCGCCGTCGCCGACGCGATCAACGAAGCGCTGCACCCGCACCTGTCCACGAACAACGGCATCCGATCCTGAAGGTGATCATGGCAATTTCCCTACGGCGCCGGCGTGCCGGCGTCCTGACCGTCCTCGCGTTGCTGGCCACCGTGGCCGGCTGCGGCGGCACCGCCGCGCCGGCCACGACCAGCTCCGGCGACACGCTGCGCTACGTGTCGATCGGCTCGCCCGCAACGGCCAGCAACGACCCGCACGGCGGGCTGGCCAACGAGTCCGACGCGCTGCGCTTCGCCCTGACCTACGACGTGCTCACCGGCCAGGGACCCGACGGCCGTACCCAGCCGCGGCTGGCCGAGTCCTGGCAGCCCGACCCGACCCTGACCAGATGGCGGTTCGCCCTGCGCCGCAGCGCGGTGTTCAGCGACGGCCGGCCGGTGCGCGCCGCGGACGTGCTGTACTCGCTGCGGCGCATCGAACGCAAGGCCGCCGAGAACTACGGCCGGCTCGCCGCGTTCGACCTGGCCGCCTCGCAGGTCGTCGACGAGCACACCGTCGAGGTCGTCAGCCGGCAGCCGTTCGCCGACGTGCCCCGCGCCCTGGAGTCGGTGACGTTCGTGGTGCCCGAGGGCAGCGACGACTTCACCACCCCGGTGCCCGGTTCCGGGCCGTTCCGGCTGGTCAGCAGCGACGCGCAGACCGCGGTGCTGGAACGCCACGACCGGTGGTGGGGTCCGACCCCGCCGCTGCGTCGGGTCGAGGTTCGCGCCGTGGCCGACCCGCAGGCCCGCGCGCAGGCCGTGCTGTCCGGGCAGGCCGACGTGGCCGCCAGCATCGCCCCGACGGCGGCGAAGCAGGCCGAGGGTCGCGGTGACCTGACGCTGGTGCGCCGCCCGGCGGTGACCATGTACCCGTTCGTGATGCGCACCGACCGCAAGCCCTTCACCGACCCCCGGGTACGCGAGGCGGTCAAGCTGGCCGCCGACCGGCCGGCGCTGGTGCAGGCGGCCTTCCTCGGCTACGGGCAGGTCGGCGACGACGTGCTCGCCCCGGCCGACCCGTCCGCCCCGACCGGGCTGGCCCCACGCCAGCGCGACGTCGCCCGGGCCAAGCGGCTGCTGGCCGAAGCCGGCTACGGCAACGGCCTGACGGTCACGCTGCACACCACCACCTCCTACCCGGGCATGGACACCGCCGCGACCCTGTTCGCCCGCCAACTGGCCGAGGCCGGTATCACCGCGCAGGTGAAGCTGAACCCGCCGGACACCTACTTCACCAACGTGTGGGCCAAGCAGGACTTCTACACCGGCTACTTCGGCGGCATCCCGTTCTTCGACGTGGCCCGGGTGGCGCTGCTGTCCACGTCCCCCACCAACGAGACGGCCTGGAGGCGGCCGGCGTTCGACACCGCCCTGAACGCCGCCCTGGCCAACCCCGAGAGGGCCGCCCGCAACCGGGCCCTGGGTGAGCTGCAGCGGCAGGTCCGCGACGAGGGCGGCTACGTCGTGTGGGGCACCGGCGACGGCCTGGACCTGACCCGCAAGGGTGTGCAGGGCCTGCCCACCGGTCCGGGGTTCGCCCGGCTTTTCATCGACCAGGTTCGGATCGGAGCATGATGCTCCGGCTGGTGCGGGCGCCGCTGCTGCTGGTCGGGGTCTCGGTGCTGGTGTACGCCGCCACCGAGGCCCTGCCCGGCGACGCCGCGGACGCCCGCACCGCCGGGCGGGCCACCGCCGCGCAGCTGGCCGCGCTCCGTGCCCGCACCGGCCTGGACGCCGCGGCCTGGCAGCGGTACCTGGACTGGGTCAGCCGCCTGCTGCGCGGCGACGCCGGTGTGTCGCTGCTGTCCGACCGGCCGGTGGCCGACCTGGTCAGCCAGCGGCTGCCGGCCACCACCACCCTCGCTGCCGCCGCCCTGGCGGCAGCCGTGCCGGCGATGCTGGCGCTGGCCTGGGTCGCCGGTGCGCCGTCGCGGACCGGCCGGATCGCCGCGGCCGCTGTCACCGCCGCGGCGGCGGTGCCGCAGGTGGTGGTCGCCGCCGGCCTGACCGCCGTGTTCGCCGGGATGCTCGCCTGGCTGCCGCCGGTGTCGCTGCTGCCGCCCGGCGGCACCCCCGCCGACCCGCGGGCGCTGGCGCTGCCAGTGCTCAGCCTGGCGCTGCCGTCGGCGACGTACGGGGCGGCCCTGCTGCGCGGCGTCGTCGCGGACGCCGCCGCGCGGCCGTACGTGCGCGACGCGCACCTGCGCGGGCTGCCCCGATGGCGCGTCGCCGTTCTCTACGTCGGCCCGATGCTGCTGGCCCCTGCGGCACGCGTCGTCGCGGTGGTCGCCGGTGGTCTGGTCGCGTCGACCGCGGTGGTGGAGACCCTGTTCGGCTACGCCGGGCTCGGTGAGCTGCTCACCGGGGCCGTGGCCAACCGGGACACGCCGGTGGTGCAGGCGGTGGCGATGCTCGCCGCCGCGGTCGTGCTCGCCGGCTTGTTCCTCGCCGACCTGCTGGCCGCCGCCACCGACGCGCGGAGCGCCGCATGACCGGCCCCTCTGCCCGGCTCTCCCGCGTCCGGTACGGCGCCTGGGCCGGGGCGGCGGCCGTGACGGCCGTGGGTCTGCTGGCGGTGGCGGGCGGCATCCTGGCTCCCCACGATCCCACCGCCCCGGTTGGTGCCCCCTGGACGCCGCCGGGCCCCGACGCCGCCTGGGGCACCGACGCCCTCGGCCGCGACGTGCTGTCGAGGGTGCTCGCCGGCGGCGGGCATCTGACGCTGACCGCCGCCGCGGCGGCGGTCACCGCCAGCACGCTCGGGGTGGCCGGCGGGCTGGTCGTCGGCTGGCACCGCGGCCGGGTCTCCCGGCTGCTGGCCGCCGGCATGGACCTGCTGCTGGCGGTGCCGCTGCTGCTGATCGCGATGGTTCTCGCCGTCGCGCTGCCAGGCCCGGTGGCGGTGGTCGCCGGCACGGTGTGCGGGGGCACCCCGCTGACCCTGCGGGTGGTCGCCGACACCGTCACCGCCGTACGGCACACCGGGTATGTGGAGGCGGCCCTCGGCCGCGGCGAGTCCGACCCGGTGATCCTGGCGCGGGAGGTGCTGCCCGCGCTGGCCGGGCTGGTCCGCGCCGACCTGGCCGCCCGGTTCGTCGTCGCCCTGCAACTGGCCGCCGCGCTGAGTCTGCTGGGCCTGGGTCCGGCGCCACCCGCGCCGGACTGGGCCGCCATGATCCGGGAGAACCTCATCGGCGCGGCCCTCAACCCCGCTGCGCTGGCCGCGCCCGCGGCCGCGCTGGCCGTGGTGTCCCTGCTCGTCACGGTCGCTGGTCAGCTCGCCGGCCGCACCCGCGGACGGCCGGCATGACCGGCCACCGGTTCACATCAGACGGCGGGCTGTCCGTCACCGGCCTGCACGTCGTGGACGCCGGCGGACGCACCGTGATCGGCCCGGTCGACCTGCACGCCGCGCCGGGCGAGGTCGTGGCGCTGGTCGGTCCGTCCGGCACGGGCAAGACGGTCCTGCTGTCGGCCGTGCTCGACGCGCTGGCGCCGCCGCTGCGGCGCGCGGCGGGTCAGGTGCGCTGGCAGGGCACACTCATCGCGCCCGGCACGGCGGCCCGCCGGTGGCGGCGCCGCTGCGTCGGGGCGGTCGGCCAGGATCCCGCCCAGGCGCTGCACCCGTTGCGGCGCGCCGTCACGCTGATTGCCGAGAGCGGCGCCGATGCCGTGTCCAGCCGGGCAGCGCTGGCCGCGGTCGGCCTCGACCCGGCCAGGTACGCCGACCGCCGCGCCCACCAGCTCTCCGGCGGACAGGCCCAGCGCGTCGCCGTCGCCCGGGCGGTAGCCGCAGCACCCGATCTGCTGGTCCTCGACGAGCCGACCAGCGCCCTGGACGAGGCGGCCATGCAGCTCGTGGCCGCCGCGGTCCGCGCCCGGCGTGGCGATCCCCGCTGCGTCACCCTGCTCGTGTCGCACGACGCCGCCGTCGTGGCCGCCCTCGCCGACCGCGTTGTACAGATCGGCGCACCGGTGACGCCAGCGAAGACCGGATCGGTGTCGCGGCCGGCGCCTGGGGCCACACCGCTGCTGAGCGTCCGCGGCCTGACGGTGTCGCAGCCGCCCGGCGGCACCGCCCTGCTACGCGAGACCGACTTCCAGGTGGCCGCCGGCGAGCTCGTCGCGGTGCGCGGACCGTCCGGCTGCGGAAAGAGCACCCTGCTGCGGGCCGTGGCGGGGCTGCACCCGGTCGACGCCGGGCACGCCCGGCTCGGCGGCACGGACCTGCCGTGGCCGGTCCGCAAGCGAGCCCGGCCGCTGCTGCGGGCCGTCCAACTGGTCGGCCAGCACCCGGCCGACGCGCTCAACCCCGCCCACCGCGTCGGCGCCGCGCTGGCCCGCCCGCTGCGCACCCTGGCCGGCGCCGACGCCCCCGACACTCACGTCGCGCGACTGCTGACCCAGGTCGGCCTCGACCCGGACATCGCCGCACGCCGCCCCCACGAGCTGTCCGGCGGGCAGCGGCAACGCGTCGCGCTCGCCCGCGCCCTCGCGGCCGGACCGCGGCTGCTGCTGGCCGACGAGGTCACCGCCGCGCTCGACGCCGCCACCGCAGCCGGTGTCCTGGACCTGCTCGACCGGCTGCGCGGCGACGGCCTGGCGGTACTCACGACCAGCCACGACCCGGCGGTCGCCGCCCGCGCCGACCGCGTCCTGCTCCTGCACGACAACCACCTCGCCTCGGAGGATCCCGCACATGCCCGTTGAGCCGCCCACCCCGACCAGCCAGGCCGCCGCTGTGCTGGCCGCCCACCCGTGGATCGCCACCGCGTACCCCGACGAGGCGCGCGGCCTGCGGATCGCACCGGACCCCGCCGCGCTGACGGTCGGCGCCCACCCCGGCGCGCTGGTCGTCGAGTTCCTGGACCACTGGAGCGAGCTGTACGAGGCGACCTACGCCGGCGCCCGCGGCCGCCACGCCGACGACCTGGACCTGTCCGGCTGGCGGGCCACCGACACGGGCCGGCCGCTGCCCACCGACCACATGACCGAATGGGTCGATCGGACCGTCGCACTCATCCGTGGCACCGGAGCCCGGCACGTGCTCGAACTCGGCTGCGGCACCGGGCTGCTGATGCACCGCCTGCACCCGCACCTGACCGGCTACGTCGGCACCGACGTAGCCGAACACGCCGTAGCCACGCTGTCGGCGACCGCGCCGCCCACCGTGCGGGTGCTACGCGCCGCCGCCCACGAGCTGGCCGGCCCGCCCGTACGACGGGCCCTGCACGAGCTCGACTTCCCGGGCGGGCGGCCGGACTGCGTCGTGCTCAACTCGGTCACCCAATGCTTCCCCACCGTCGCCTACCTGACCCACGTCGTGGCCACCGCCATCGACCTCGTCGCACCGGGCGGCGCCGTGGTCGTCGGCGACGTGCGCCACGCCGGCCTGCACGAGCACTTCTGCCGGTGGGCCGAACGCGCCGCCGACCCGGACGCCGACGCCGCCACCGTGGCCGCGCGGGCGACGGCCCGCGCGGCCCGGGAGGAGGAGCTACTCGTCGACCCGGCCACCATCGCCGCCGCCACCGGCGGCACCGGCCGGGTCGTGCAGGTCGGCGTGTACGCCAAGACGATGCGGGCCGACACCGAACTGACCCGCTACCGCTTCGACACCGTGCTGCACGTCGACGCCGCGGCCCCGGCGTCGCGTCCGCCCGCCGTGCGGTGGGCTGACCTGCCAGCACCCGACCGCCTCGACGCGGTGCGGAAGCTGCTGGCCGACGGCCCCGTCCACGTGCACGGCGTCCCCAACGCACTGCTGCACCCGGGCGCCCCGGACGCCGTCACCGCGCACGCGCTGCAGAACGTGACCGGCGACCGCGGTGCGGTGCTGCTGGACCCGTGCGACCCCACGCTGCTGGAGCTGGTCGCACCGGCCGGCGCCGTTCCGGTTCCCGCCGCTGCGCTCGCCGCCAGCGACCGGCAGGCCCACGAGCCGCTGCCCGCGTTCGTGCGCCGACGCCTGACCGAGGAGGCCCGTCGCACCCTGCGCCGCCGCCTTCCCGCGGCCGCCGGCACCCCCGTCCGCGTCGACCTGGGCCGGGCCGCCCGATGAGCGTCGAGTTGCTCCGGCAGCGGGCGACGCAGGCCGGCGAGCAGGCCATGGCCGGGGTGAACCGGGCGGCGTTGCCGGGATTCATGCGCCGCCTCGACGAGGCGGCGCTGGTGGCGATGGCGGCCACGCTGCACGCTGGCGGCGTTTTCCGGGCAGGTGTGGCGCGCACCGGGGACGAGGTCGGTGACCTGCTGCGCGTCGCCCCTCGACACCGGTGGATCCTGCGCCGCTGGCTGGCCGTGCTCACCGCCGAGGGCTGGCTGCGTCACGGCGCCGGCCCCGGCCGCCACCACGGGCTACGCCCGGCCACCCACGACGATCTCGCCGCCACCGCCCGCGACCTCGACGCCGCCCGCGCCGGCCTGGGCTACCCGGCCGCGATGACCCGGTTCTTCACCACCGCCGCGGCGCACCTGCCGCAGCTGCTCCGCGACGAGGTCCCCCTGCAGGCGCTGCTGTTCGCCGACGACGACCTGGCCACCGCCGAGGCCGCCTACAAGGACAACGTCATCAACGGCTACCTCAACGCGGTCACCGCCGTCGCCCTCGCCGCGTTGGCCAGCCGGCACCGTAGGCTGGAACCGCTGCGAATCCTGGAACTCGGCGCCGGCGTCGGCGGCACCACCACCGACGTGCTGCCCGCGCTGGCCGGGCAGCCGGTGACCTACCACTTCACCGACGTGTCCCGGTTCTTCCTCGACACCGCCCGGGGCCGGTTCGCCGCCTACGACTTCCTCACCTACGGGCTGTTCGACATCAACCGCCGCCCCACGGAACAGCTACCCGCCGGCTCGCAGGATGTCATCGTGGCCGCGAACGTCGCGCACAACGCGGTCGACGTGACCCGGCTGCTGGCGGGGCTGCGCGCGCTGCTGGCACCCGGCGGGCACCTGCTGCTCATCGAATCCTGCCGCGAGCACTACCAGATCGCCACGTCGATGCAGTTCCTCATGTCCGCCCGCCCGGGCACCCCGGCGGCCGGCAGCGGCGACCTGCGTGCCGGCACCGACCGGATCTTCCTCACCCGCACCCAGTGGCTGGCGCAACTGTCCGGCGCCGGGTTCACCGGCGTGCTGGACCTGCCGCACCCCGACGATCCGCTGAGCGCCCTCGGCCAGCACGTCTTCCTGGCAGCCCGGTGAGCCGCCCCGGGCGTCCTGCCGCTGCGGCCACCGGCCGTCGCGGTCCCGCTGCCTCACCCGACGCGTACGGCACGGACCACGTCCATGGGGCCGACCTCGGCGCGCAGTCCCGCCTCGGCCAACTCGGCCCTCAGGTCGTACTCGGACAGTACGTGCCAGGGGTAGTCGACGGTGTGTTCCCGCAGCGCCACACCGTCGCCGTCGAGCACCCGGTAGCGCATCCGCCAGGTCACCGTGTCGGGCGCGGCCGGCTCGGCGGCGCCGCCGCCCTCATAGGTGTGCCGGCCGATGCGCACCGCGCCGAACGTGGCGAACCCGACCACCGCCGGCTCGGCCGGCGGCTGCAGGTTGACCACCAGGGGCGCGCCGGGCGACAGGCGCGCGGCGACCCGGTGCCAGAATTCGCGCCGGTCCTGCGGGGGCAGGTGTCCGATCATGTTCGCCGCGAGCACCGCGCCAAGCTGCTCGGGCAGCGACGCGCTGAGGGCGTCGCCGGCCAGCACGGTGACCCGCTCGCGCAGGTCCGCGTCGGCGGCGACGCGTGACAGCAGCACCGCCCGCAGGACCGGCGACGGCTCCACGGCCAGCACGGTGGCAGTGGGGCACGCATCAGCCAGTATCTGCGTACCGAGTCCGGTGCCGGCGCCAACGTCGAGCACCGGCCCGTGCTCGGGATCGACCCCGCGCAGCGCCGCCCGCACCGGATCGCGGAGCACCTGCCATGCCGGTCCACTCAGGACGTCGATGAACTCCCCCGACGCTTCGTACCCGTCTTTCATGCCGCCAGATTAGTGGAAACCGTTCTCATTTTCGACTAGGCTGCCGTGGTGACATCCCGGCCATCACCGCTGGAGACTGCGACACCCATGACCCTCACCTCGACCGCCGCCCCCACCGAGCACGACCAGACCACCGTGCTGGCCGGCATCTGGGCCGAACTGCTCGGCATCGACCCCGACGCGCTACCCCGTGACGTCAGCTTCCTGCGTCTCGGCGGCGACTCCGTGCTGGCCGTACGGATGTCCGCGCTGGTGCGCCGGCGACTCGGCGTGCAACTCGCCCTGTCCGACGTACGCGTCGACACCACACTCACCGAACTGGCCGCTCTGGTCGCCAGCCGCGCCGCCGGCACCACGACCGACGACCGGCCCCTGCCCGTAGACCTGCACCGCCGCGCCGACCCGGCAGCGCCGTTCCCGCTGCTGCCGCTGCAGCAGGGCTACTTCGTCGGCCAGCAGGACGGCTGGGAGCTGTCCTACGACTCCGCGCACTACTACCTGGACCTCGCCCTGACCGGCCTCGACACCGACGAGGCACCGGAGGCGCTGCGCGACGCGCTACAGCGTCTGGCCGCCCACCAGCCCACCCTGCGGGCCCGGGTCACGCCGGAAGGCCACCAGCACGTGCTGCCCCTGGAGCATCCCGGCGCGGTTCCGCCGCTGCACGTGCTCGACCTGCGCGACGATCCGGACCCCGACGCTCGGCTGGAGGTGCTGCGCCGCGAGATGAGCACCCGCGGCCCCGATCCCACCCGCGGGCCCGGCGTCGACGTACGGCTGAGCCTGCTGCCCGCCGGCCGGGGTCGACTGCACCTGTCGCTGAGTCTGCTGCTGGTCGACGGCTGGTCGTCCAACGTGTTCACCCGCGAGCTGCTCACCCTCGCCGCCGACGTCAACGCCACCCTTCCCGCCCTCGACGTCGACTTCGGCGACTACGTCAACGCCCTCGAGCACCTTCCCGCCACCGCCGGATGGCGAGCCGACCGACAGTGGTGGCGGGCGCAACTGCCGAGCTGGCCCGCGGCACCGGCGCTGCCGCTGACCCGCGACCCCGCCGAGGCGACGCCCCAGGTGATGGCGAACCGGGAGGCCCGGCTGCCGGCAGCAGTCTGGACGGCGCTGCGGCAGCGGTGCGCCGAGCAGGGCGTCACACCGTCCGTCGCCCTGCTCACCGCCTACGCGGCCGTCCTGGCCCGCTGGGCCGGGCACCACCGGCTGCTGCTCAACACGTTGCAACTCAACCGGCTTCCGCTGCACCCCGACGTGCACCGCCTCGTCGGCGCGTTCGCCTCGACCATGCTGCTGCCGGTCGACCTGCCACCCGGTGCCACCTTCGCCGAACTGGCCGGGCAGACCCAGCGCCGGTTCGCCGAGCACACCGCCCACAACCTCGTCTCGGGTGTCGAGATCGCCCGCGACCTCGCCCGCCTGCGGGGCACCCACCGGCCGGTCGCCCCGGTGGTGTTCCTCAGCACCATCGGCATGGACGCGGCGATGGGCGAACGTGCGCCCCGGCACGCGGGCCCGCTCGGCGACGTGAACGCCACCGACCACCACCACCAGCTGCGTACCCCGCAGGTGGCCCTCGAAGCGCGCCTGTTCGAGCTCGACGACGAACTCGTGCTGGTGTTCAGCACCGTCGCCGAGATCCTGTCCGCCGAGCAGGTCGACCGGGCGTTCGCGGAGTTCGTCGACCAGGCTGCCACCCTCGCCGACGCCGACGCCTGGCACGAGGCGGTGCCGCTGCCTACCGCGCCGGACCCCGGCCCCCTCACCGGTGGTCTACGCCTCGGCCTACTCGACGAGGCGCCGCAGGCTTGCCACGACGAGCCCGGCCCGCCCCGCGATCGCGTCGAGGAACAGATCGCCGCCGCCTTCGCCGACCTGCTCGGCGTCGCGGTCACCGACCGCACCACCAGCTTCTTCACCCTCGGTGGCGATTCCCTGCTCGCCGTGCGCGCCCTCGCCCGGCTCGCCCGCGACGGCCTCGCGGGCGCCACCGTGCGGGACTTCCTCGCCGCGCCCACCGTTGCCGGCCTCGCCAACGCCACTCGCCCCACCCAGAACCAGTAGAGGGAGCACCAACGAGGTGTACGACGTCATCATCATCGGCGCCGGCGCCGCCGGGCTCAGCGCCGCCCAGGTCCTCGGCCGCCAGCAACGCCGCACCCTGCTCATCGACGGCGGCCCACCGCGCAACCATCCCGCCGACGGCATCCACATGTACCTCAGCCGCGACGGCTTCCCACCCCTACGCCTGCTCGGCACCGGCCACCGCGAACTGGCCGCCTACCCCAGCGTCGAGATCCGTCAGACCCGCGTCGAGGCCGCCCACGGCAGCATCGACGACTTCGCCGTCACCCTCACCGACGGCACCACCCACCACGCCCGCCGCCTGCTGCTGGCCACCGGCCAGGTCGACGAACCCTGGCCTGTCGACGGCGTCGCCGAACGCTTCGGCCGCAGCGTCTTCCACTGCCCCTTCTGCCACGGCTGGGAAGCCCGCGGCAAGAGCATTGCCGTGCTCGGCCGCGAACCCGCCCAGGTCATGCTCGCCGCATACCTCGCCGACCGTTACACCGACGACATCGTCGTCGCCACCCACGGCCCGCACCAGCTACCCGAGCCGATCCTGGACAACCTCAACGCGCTGAACATCCCCCTCATCGAGCAGCCGGTCACCGCGCTCACCGGCGACCTCGACGCCCTGCAGCTGCACCTCGCCGACGGCACCACCCTGGACCGGCAGGTCGTCTTCCACCGGGCGCCCACCCGCCAGCACGCACCCCTGGCCGCCCAGCTCGGCGCCGAACTGCTGCCCGACGGCTACGTGCGCGTCGACGAGTTCGCCCAGACCACCGTGCCCGGGGTGTCCGCCGCCGGCGACCTCGCCCGCCTGCCCGCCCTACCCGACGGGCTCACCCTCGTCAGCCAGGCCGCCGCCGACGGCGTACGCGCCGCCGTCTGGCTCGAACAGGGCCTGTTCCGCGCCGGCCTACCCGTCCCCCTTCGCTGACAGCCCCGCTGCCGACTGCCACGGCGACAGTTCCGCACGGCCGACCGGCCAGCAGGTATCCGAGGGGGCGATCCAGGCGCAACCGCGAAGGGCCCGGCCCGCCGAAGCGGTCCGGGCCCGTGTGGGAGAACGCGTCCGTTGCTGACTAGAGAGTCAGGGTCCAACTGTCGATGTAGCCCGTGTCCGCCGTGGCGGCGTCCTGCACCCGCAGACGCCAGGTGCCGCTTCGCGCCTCGCTGGAGAGGTTGACGGTGTAGGTCTGGTTGATGTTGTCGGCACTGCCGCCAGCGCGGTTGTGCAGGACGTAGGCGCTGCCGTCCGGGGCGATCAGGCTGACCACCAGATCGCCGATGTACGTGTGGACGATGTGCACTTCGACCTTCGAACTGCTCGACCCGGTGCCCGTACAACCAATCGAAATGTTGCTGTACACCGTCGTGTTGTCGGGAATTGACACATTGGTGCCATTGGTGGCGGGTGGGCACCCCCCAACCGGATTGACCGTCCAGGTGAACGACGTACTGCCGGTCTGGCCCGTACTGTCCCGCGCCGTGACCGTCGTGGTGTAGGTCGCCGCGGTGGTCGGCGTACCGGTGATCTGCCCGGTCGAGGAGCTGATGACCAGGCCGGCCGGCAGGCCGGTGGCCGACCAGGTGTACGGCGCGGTGCCACCCGTGGCACTGTTGCCCAGGGTCACCGCGGTACCGACCGTGCTGGTCTGGTTGCCAGGGTTGTTCACCGCAAGGCCGCCTGGCGCGCCGCCGAGGGACTGCGCCGCCGCCCTGATGTCGTTGGCGAAGTAGCGCACCTCGGTGTAGACACCGGGCGCGTTGGGACGGGCGCAGCCGATGCCCCAACTGGTGATCCCGACCTGGATCCACTGGCCGGCGGCGTTGCGCTTGAACATCGGACCACCGGAGTCACCCTGGCAGGTGTCCACTCCACCCGTACTCATGTAGCCGGCGCAAATCTCCTCGTCGTAGATCAGACCGGAGTAGCTGCCGCCGGCGCTGGCACAGGTCGGATCGCTCACGAACGGAACGTCGGCCTTCATCAGGTACCGCGACTGGGGGCCGCCCTCACTGGTGGCGCCCCAGCCCGCGACGGTGAAGGTGCCGCTGTGCAGCGAGGTGTCCGTGGCGATCGGCAGCAACGGACTGTTGATCGGGCTCGACAGGCGTATCAGCGCCCAGTCTTTGCCGGTGCCGTTGTACCCGGGCGCCCGGTACACGTAGTTGGACGTCCGGGTCACCCGGTTCGCGTCCTGCAGGTCCACCACGCCCCAGGTGGCCGTGATGGAAGTGGTCGGGCCGGTAGCCCCCACGCAGTGCGCCGCGGTCAGCACCAGGCTCTGGGTGTACATGGCGCCACCACAGCCCATCGACAACCGGACCATCCATGGAAATTCGCCCTGCGCCGCCTGCGTGCCACCCACGACCATCGGACCGACGTCAGAAGCGTGGCTCGGCACTGCCGTGAGACCACCGCCCATCATCGCTCCGACCAGCGCCACGACGCCGACCCGGAGCGCCTTGCCCAGTGCTCGTCTCAACAGATTCCTCCCTCGATCCACCGGCGCGACGCGCCCACCCATGCGCACATCGCCGCCTGCTGCAAGGTAACCCCAACAGAGATTAATTTCAATGTAGAAGATTACTGATGGGAGTGGGTTGAGGGAGGTCCCTCACGGCTGCTCGCCGACGCCACGGACTGCTCGCTGGCGAGCATGTTGACGCCGAAGCAACGAGTGGTACGGACGACGGCCAACAGATCGGAGTTCCGGCTCAGCGAGACCAGGATCATCGGCGGGTCCATGGAGAGCGGGGCGAAGGCGCTCACGGTCGTACCGTGGGGCAGACCGCACGACATCGCGGTGACGACCGGGACCGGGTGCAGACATGGGCCATGTGCTCGCCGCGGTGGGCGGCACCGGACGGGACACGTTCACCCGGCTGGCCCGGCAGGTCAAGGCGTGGGCGCGGGCCCGAGGGCTGGACTCGGCGCCGCACGGCTGGTTGCCCGGGCTGGCCTGGGCGGTGCTCGCCGCCCGGACCGTCGCCGACGGCGGGCGCGACCTGGTCGACTTCTTCGGCAAGTGGGCCGCGTGGGACTGGCGGCAGCCGATCGCCCTGCCCGGCCACCCGCCGGTGCCCGGTGGCGCGGTCGCCGTGGCCACCCCCACGTGGCCGGTGCGATCCTGCACTGGGCAGGTCGGTGTGGGTGGCGCCCGGACCTGCTCACCCAGGAGTTCTACGAGGCCTGGGAGGTCGCGGCGGCCGACGCCGACCCGTGGCCGCGGCTGCTCGCCCCGCCGCCGCTGCACCGGCGGCACGCCGTGTGGGCGGTGCTGGCCGTCCACCGGGTGCCCGGCGAGGCGTACCCGGTCACCGCCGGTCGGGTCCGGGGTCGTCTCCGTGCCCTGCTGTCGGTCCTGGAGTCGGCCGGCAGCCCGGACGTGCACGCGTGGCCCTGGCCGTTCGAGACCGCCGACGGCGTCACCCGACACGCCGTCGGGCTGGGGCGTGCCCCACCGGACCGGGACCGGCTCACCCGGCTCACCGCCGACTGGTGTGCCGACCTGCCCGGCGTCGACGTCGGGTGGGCGGCCGGCGGCGCGGTGCCCACCCTGACTTACCTGTGGCAGGTGCTCCAGGCGTACGAGCGGACTCGATCGCGCGAGCCATCGGACCATGGTGCCGCAGCCCACACAGGCTGCGGCACCTTAACCGGAAGACTCTTCTCAGTTATCAAGCATGAGAAGACTCAGCTCGGATGAATTCCGGCATTACTGGAAGCAACTGGGCGCCTGCAGATTCCGATAGATCTTTGATGTAGCGGAATGCGCCGCAGTCATCTCCTGAGCCTCATACAATCGAGCTGCCATCTGGGTCCGCTCCTGCGGAGACGCAGAACGCCAACCAATCTTCAACGCGGCGTTGTAGAACGCTTCGGTCTCAGAGGAATCGAGTCGTGCCCGCCCCTCGTGTTGCACTGTTGCCCAGGGCATCTCCCTCGCTGCACGCTGGCCCACCCGGGCGCGCCCGCGCTGCCGTTGCTGCAGGGGCCTTGTCAACCTCGATCGCCGCGACCGGGCAGGACTCAGCGGCGTCCAGCACGTCGTCGAGACGGTCTGCCGCGGGGCGTGGCTCCAGCAGCCGTACCCAGCCGCTGTCATCGGCGCCGAAGACGTCGGGCGCCGCAGCCCGGCAGTGGCCCATCGCCATGCACCGCTCGGGGTGGACGGTGACCTCAATGCCGGTGCCGCTCACAACCGGACCGGCCGCTTCTCCCAGCCCCGGGCGACCGCGTTGCGCGTGCGACGCACGGCAGGTTCGGAACCTGCGCTGAAATCGGGGTAGTGCCGTAGCAGTTCCTCGAACACGACCTGTCCCTCCAGGCGGGCCAGCGCAGCGCCGACGCAGAAGTGGATGCCGTGCAGGAACGCGAGATGCTTGTTGTTCTCGGCCCGGTGGATGTCGAAGCGACCGGGGTCGGGAAAGGCTCGTGGGTCGCGGTTAGCCGTGGCGATGCACGGCGCTACGAGTGTCCCGGCCGTCAGGTGCTGCTCGCCGACGATGGCGTCCTTTGTCAGCAGCCTGAAGGTGAGGTGCAGCGGCGGATCGATCCGCAGCATCTCTTCGATGGTTTTCGGCAGTAGCGCAGGATCGGCGGCGATCTCGGCACGTACCTCGGGGTTGTCGAGCAGCAGGGTGATGCCGTTGCCGATGAGGTTGGTGGTCGTGTCGTTGCCGGCGACCAAGAGCAGCGCGATCTGTGCGATGAGTTCGGCCTCGCTCAGCAGGTCGCCGTCGTCGGTCCTGGTCTGCACGATGGTGGAGATCAGGTCGTCGGCGGGGTGGGCACGGCGCTGCTCGGCGAGGTCGGCGAGGAAGTCGAAGAGCACCAGGCTGGTGCGGATCGCCTCGTCGCGCCGCTCACCTTGGACCATCGGGTCGAACGTGGAGGCGTAGGCGAACGACCAGCTGCGGAAGTTGCCCCAGACGTCCCGGGGGACGCCGAGGATCGAGGCGATCACCGCCACCGGTACATCGGCCGCGAGCCGCGGCATGATGTCGATTTCGCGACCGGGCTCGAACTCGCCGAGCAGGGTGGTGGTCGCGTCGAGCACGGCGCCGCGCCAGCGTTCGACGGCATCGGGCGTGAACGCTGTGCGGAAGGTCGAGCGGATCCGGGTGTGCACCGGTGGATCCGCGCACATCAACACCCGCGACGCGATCTCGACGAATCGCTGATGTTCGGTGTCTGCCGGGTCGTGCATCCCGGCTGGCGTGACATCGAACAGGTCGTTTGAAAACGTGGTGTGGTCGGTGGCGATCCGTCGCACGTCCGTGTAGCGGGTCACGAAGAAGCTCCCCAGCAGCGGCGAGTAGTGCACGCCGTCGCCAGCCTCGCGTAGTTCGTCGTACAGCGGGAACGGGTCCTGGACCACACCTCCGAACAGGTCCGCGAAGATCGACTCCGCCCCTCTCGTTCCGCGGTCCGTAATGGTCTCGCTCGCCATGACACCTCCGATGTGTTGATTACAAGGAGTGTGGAGAGGTGATGAGGCAAAGTCAACGATCCGTCGAGGCCGTACCCGTGCCCACCGGCATTAGGTCCGGCTTGTTCTTTACGTGCGGCACGAGCACGGACAGTGAGGTCGATGCAGGGGGTCTCATTTGACGCGGTGCCGTGCAGGAGATGAAGGTTTTGTGGCCCTTCAGCATCGCCCTGTGGGGGGGAGATGCCAAACCGACTCAAGCTGCGTTGGCTGAAGACCGTCGCGGTGAGCGTTGAGAAGTATGAACGCTTGACGGGTCAGGTTGAGTTCCCCCTGCTTCGATGGAGCGGTGGTTACCTGCTGCCAGCTGGCGCAGGGGTGACGATATCCGGCTCGGCTGGGTGTGTTGGCGGGTGTGCCAGGCGGTTTCATGCTCGTCAGGGCTGCGGTCGCCCAGTTCCTTCTGGATGCGGCGGGTGTTGTACCAGCCGTCGATGTAGGCGAAGATCGCGTTTTCGGCCCCGTCGCGGGTCTGAGCAATCCCGGGGCCCTAATATCGGCGGCCATGGGCATCCGGGTGAACTACGTGCTCGTTCGGGACGGACGGTGCGAGCGGTACGCAAGGCGGTGGCGCCGGCCACGGACTCGATTATCACTTCGCGGTCGGGCCTGACATCACGCTTCGCTGGCTCGCCCAGCTCGACGACTACCGGGACGACTTCTGGTTCCACGACCTGGTCTGCGAAGGCGGGTGCTCGTCGACGTCGACGCCCGCCACCTGCTGCTCTTCACGGAGCTGGGGCAGTTCTACCTCCATGAGCGGTACGCCTACCGCGCGGGGCTGCTCGACGCGTACCGGCGCACCTGGAGCGGGTGGACGGTGAACTGGGCGTACGACGGGATCGCCGACCTGGCGGCGTACCTCGGGGAAGCCCGCGACCAGGTGCGCAGCGACTCCACGTGGTGGCACGGCCTGTACCCCGACGGCGGCGACCGGCCGAACGGCCCGGTGGAATACCTGGTCAGCGTTGCCGACGCTGACGGGTGCCGGGCGTACGCCCTGCCCTTCGAGTCCTGCCCGGCGTGGCTGCTCGGTCCGCGCCTGCTGGACCGGCTCGACCCGCGCGACCTCGTCACAGGGTGCTCGACACTTCCGACGGCGGGGCTGCACCTCGACCTGGCGCGGCGTCGGGCCGGGCTGTGGACCATCCGACCACTGGCCGGCTTGGCCGAGAAGTGGTCCGAGCTGTGGCCAGGCTGGGAATTGGAGCTGTGAAGAAGCGATTGCTGATCTTGAAAGCATCCGTGAGGCGGTCGGTGTCGGCACATGGATAGTGATCGGCCATTCGTGGGGTTGTGATCTGGGTGTACGCTACGCGGTCGAACATCCAGAGGCGGTGGCCGCGGTGGTCGGCATCGCTGGCAGGGGTCCCCAGCGTGACCGCACATGGTCCGAGGCGTACGAAGCCGGTAAGGCCGCAGAGCCGGTTGCCAACATCGACTGGGTGCCCGAAGTGCATGCGGCTCTCAGCGGTTCATTCACCGATTGGATTCATCAACCCAATCTATGGCGCGGACTGGCCGACTGCGGCGTGCCAATGCATTTCATCGCAGCCGGCGACGACATCCGCCCGTCGTGGCCACTAGCGCAACTTGCCGCGCTGGTCCCGCGCGGGAGGTTCTCCACCGTCCCTGGCGTACCGCATGACTTCTGGTTCACCCACCCCGAGGTGTGGACCAAAACCGTCACGAACGCCTGCACCGCTTCGTGACCTCAAACGTAGACATGCGCGCATCTCGGCAGTTCGAGATGCCCGCTCGACTCAGACGCCAACTACCCGCGGTGATCGCTCTTGATCGCTCAACAGGAACGGATGGCGGCCCGATGAGTGCGTCTGATCTTGACAGTCGGCGTGTGCTGAACAGCGGCGGCGAACTGCGATGCAAGTGAACCCGCCGCTGCACCTCATACGGTCGCCTGTGCGGTTGGCTGCGCGGTTGCGGTCAGTAGGTCGGCGGCCGGGCGTCGTGGGCGCAGGCTGCCGGCAAGACACAGCAGTACGCCGAGCGTTAGCCACGTCGCGAGGACGATGACCGAATGGGTGGCGCCGTGGCCGTCGAAGAAGGCGGTGGACCGCAGCAGCCGGCCGCCCGCGCCGGGCGGCAGCAGTTGGCCGAGTGTGCCGGACCAGCCGGGCAGCATTTCGGGCGCGGTCGCGGTGCCCGACAAGGGATTGCCGATGAGCATCATGGTGGCCGCGCCCAGGCCGAGCCCGGCGTATCCGAGCAGGGACTCCAGCCCGAGGATAGTCAGGGAGGTGGCCGCGACGGTCAGGGCGACCGCTCCGGTGTTCGCCCAGTAGGAGCCGGTCAGGGAGCCGAACCAGAACTGCAGGATGGCCGCTACGGCCAGGCCGCCGGTGACGGCGAAGGCGAGCGCTCCGATGACCCGGCGGGTGGTGCCAAGGACGAGTCTCGCCAGCAGAAGTGCGGCGAGCAGACCGCCCATGACCAAGGGCAGGGCCCCGGCGGCCAAGCCGGCGCCACGCGGATCGTCGGCTGGCAGCGGGACGAGGTCGCGGACGGCGGACGGCGTGCTGGCGCCCTGGGACTGCGCCTGGTTGAGCGCGGTGGCGATGCTGTTGAGAGTCTGGGCGACGGCTGGGCTGCTGGCGGTGGCGAGGATGACCTGTGGTGCGCCGGAGCTTACGTCGATCGCCCCGTACGCTTCGCGGTCGCGGATCAACTGTTCGGCCGCGGCGGTATCGGCGACTTCGGTGATCTCGAAGGCGTCGGGAAGGCGCTCGTCGAGGGCGGCACTGATCTGTCTGAGCGCGGGTGCCGGCCCGGCGACGGCGATGGGCACGTCGTGCACCGACGAGCGTACCGAGGGCCAGGCGAAGGCGGTCAGGAGCACGCTGACGGCCACTGTGAGCAGGGCGACGGCCCTGGCCACCGCCGACCAGGGCGACGGCGATGCATCGGTTGCGGGCTGGACCTGAACGGCCATGTCATCTCCTCCGGATCGGACGGTGTTCATCGCAGGGTGAGCGGGAGTAGTGGGCTCTCAGCGCGCGGGACGGCAACACGTCGCTGCACACTGTCGGCATGCGGCTGGTGGCGTCCGAAGCCTGGGAGCGGTTCATCGCAGCGCGGGTGCTGCGCCTGGCCGCGATCGGCGTCGGGTCACCACTGCGCGATGAGCGGCGGGTCCGGTTCGTGCTGCCGCCAGGCTTCGGCGAGGCGGGCGAGGCGGGTGGGGGCGGCGATACCGCGCACGGTTGCGATCTTGCCGTTGGTGATGTCGAACGCCACGGCGCCGACGACCTGGTCGCCGAGCACGAAGAGGATGGCGGGGGCGCCGTTGACGAGCGCGTAGTGGATGGCGGGCGTGCCGCCGACAAGTCGCCGTTTCGCGGGTGTGGGTTTGAAGCCGGCCCGTACCACGGCGGCGATGCGATACGGAGTGTCGTACCGCAGCAGCGTCTCGGTCAGGCCGCCGCCAGCGCCGTCGGAGATCGCGGTCGCGTCGTCGGTGAGCAGCGCCACCAGCCGTTCGGTGCGGCCCGAGGAGGCAGCGGCGAGGAATTCCTCGACGATCCTGCGGGCGGATGCCGGGTCGACTTCGCCGCCGCGGCGGCCCGCGGCGGTGATGCGGCGCCGGGCCCGGTGGAGGTGCTGCTGGCTTGCCGACTCGGTGATGTCGAGGATCTCGGCGATCTCGGCGTGGCTGTAGGAGAACGCTTCGCGCAGGACGTAGACGGCCCTCTCGAGGGGTGACAGGCGCTCCATGAGAGTCAGCACGGCCAGGGAGACCGATTCGCGCTGCTCGAAAGTGTCGGCCGGGCCGAGCATCGGGTCGCCGTCGAGGAGCGGTTCGGGCAGCCAGGCGCCGACGGTGCGTTCGCGGCGGGCTTGTGCCGAGCGGAGCCGGTCGAGGCACAAGTTGGTGACGACCTTGGTCAGCCATGCTTCCGGCACCTTGATCCGCTGCCGGTCGACGGCCTGCCAGCGCAGGAACGCATCCTGCACGGCATCTTCGGCGTCGGCGGCGGAGCCCAGCAGCCGGTACGCCAGCGAGGTCAGCGGGAACCGGCTGGCCTCGAACCGGCTGGTGTCGAAGCGATCAGTGGCGGTGCTGTCCACGCGGATCACCCTAGGCGGCTACGCGGCCGCCTTCTTGACGGACGCATCCGGCGCGACGGTCAGGCGGTACTTGTGCGTGGGCAGGCCGAAGGTCGGGTGCGAGGTGGCCCACAGCGACATCTTGAGGATGCCAGCCTTGATCCGCGCGGCCTTTCGGCCGCCCACGTACTTCGGCTTTGCTTGCGCTTCGTCGTCGACCAGCTGCAGGATCCCGTCCTGCCGCCCGAGGCTGATGTGGTTGCCCGGGTAGGCCAGCTTGGTGTGCGCGATCTTGCGCCCGGTCAGGCGTCCCACGATCGCCTCGATGGCCTGCTTGCTGGTGTAGCCGGCCGAGGCGCAGGACATCGGCAGCGGGCGGCCGTTGTCGCCGATGGCGTAGGCGCTGTCGCCGGCGGCGTAGACGTTCGGGTGCGAGACCGACCGCATGGTGCGATCGACGACGATCTGACCGTTTTCGGTGACGTCCAGCCCGCTGGCGGCGGCGATGGGGTTGACCGCGAACCCGGCCGTCCACACGGTTGCGTCGGACGCCAGGGCGGTGCCGTCGGCGCACAGCACCCGCCTCGCTTCGACGGCTTCGACCTCGGTGTGCTCCAGGACGGTGACGCCCAGCCGGTCGCAGGCCTGGCGCAGGTGGCTGCGGGCTCCGGCGGAGAGCCGGGCGCCCAACTCGCCGCGGGCGATCAGCGTCACCGACAGGCCAGGCCGGGATTCGGCGATCTCGGTGGCGGTCTCGATGCCGGTCAACCCGTCGCCGACGACCAGTACCCTCCCGCCTCCGCGCCGCCTGCCCTGGCTGTCCAGGCGCTCGCGCAGGCGAAGCGCCGAGGGCCGGGCGGCGATGTCGAAGGCGTGCTCGGCCACGCCGGGGACGCCGCGGTCGTCGCCGTGGCTGCCGAGGGCGTAGAGAAGCGTGTCGTAGCCGAGTTCGCCGCCGCCGTCGGTGTCGGCCACGGTGACGACCTGCTGCTCGGGGTCGATGGCGGTGACACGGGCCAGGCGCAGCCGTATTCCCGTGCCCGCGAAGACGTCGGCGAGCTTCGGAGCCTTGATCTCCTGGCCGGCCGCGAGCTGGTGCAGCCGCAGCCGCTGGACGAAGTCCGGCTCGGCGTTGACCACGGTGATCTCGGTGTCCGTCGGGGACAGCCGGCGGGCCAGGTTCCCGGCCACGAAGGCCCCGGCATAGCCGGCGCCGAGGATGACGATGCGGTGCTTCATGTGTTGCTCCTGTCGGTTCGCTTGCTCTCGTGAGTTGAGCGGAACGGCGCCCCGATTGCTGACAGGAACTGCGTATGGCATGGGTCACAGCGGCCGCAGCGATGCTACGCGTCGGCATCACACCCGAACCTGGCCGTGCTGAAGAATGGCCGCGCCAATGTGGTCCACTTCACCACCCTCACCGCACTCTGCGAAGCCCTCGACTGCCAGCCCGGCGACCTGCTGCGCTGGGGCTGGGAGACCGCGGACTCCGCGGGCGCGTGAGGGCCACGGCCACCGAGACCTGCGACGCGGGCGCCGGGCGCTGCGGTGAGCCGATTCTGCGTACAAGTTCAAACGCACTGCTTTCGGCAAGTCCGGGCGTTCTCAGATCCGTCAGCCGGCTACCGACAGTAACGGTAGATCGGCGGCAGATGAAGTTGTCCTACCGCTCGGCGAGTTTGATCGCTTTGGGGTCGTGGCGATCCCGGCGAAGCCACGACGGCGGCCGGGTGCCGGCCATCCGCCGACCGAAAGCAGTCCCACCCCCGCTGACGCCAGCACGGCGAACCCGGCCGTGGCCACGACCGCCACAGCGAGCGGCGCAAGGGCACGGCTATGGGCACAGCCGGCCGCCGATGCGCCGGGTCAGTTCGGCGGTCGTTCGGGCGACCTGCCGGGCCAACTCGCGCTGCCCGTCGACGTCCACGTCGGCGGCAGGGTAGGTCACGGCCACGGCCGCGACCGGGTGGCCGGTGTGGTCGTGTACGGCTGCGGCGACCGAGGAAACCTCGGGTGTGACCAGCCCCTCCTCGATGGCGTAGGTGCGTTGCCGGACTCGGATCAGCTCGGCGCGCAGCTGGGCCAGACTGGTGACGCCGACGCCGTGCCGCTGCACGAACGCGTCCCGGCCCGGGAAGAGGGCGCGCACCTGGGCGTGCGGCAGGGCGGCGAGCATGGCCAGGCCGCTCGCGGTCAGCGCCGCCGGCAGCCGTACCCCGACATCGGTGACCAGCGGGGGGCGGCCAGGCGCGCGCTCCTCGATCACGTAGAACACCTCGCGGCCGTGCAGCACGGCCAGATGGGCGTTGTGCGAGCTGGTCTCGACCAGGCGGGTCAGCAGCGGCCGGGCGACGCGCTGCAGCGGGGCCTGACGGGAGTACGCCGAGCCGAGGGCGAACGCTTCGACCCCCAGGCCGTACCGCCGCTCCTCCGCCAGGTGCATCACGAATCCCTCGTGCCGCAGCACCGCCAGCAGGTGGTAGACGGTGGACCGCGGCAGCTCGAGGTCGCGCGCGATCGACGCGGCGGGGAGGGGTTCGGCGTGCCGGGCCAGCAGCTTGAGCAGGCTGATGGCGTGGGCCGCGGCGGGGACGTTCGCCATGCCCCCAGTGTCTCAGATCCGAGACAGAACCTGGCTGCCGGTCGTATCCGGCAGGCTCGGTCGTCGGTTCGAATAGAGGGCATGAGAACAGCCCAACCCCGTCGGGCCGCTGCCGTCGTCACGGTCGGCACCGGCCCGCTGAGCTTCGACGACGTCGTGGCGGTCGCCCGCCACGACGCCCCCGTCGAGATCTCCGCCGATGCGCTGTCCGAGATCCGCAGGAGCCGCGAGATCGTCGAGGCGCTCGCCGACGACGCTGAGCCCCACTACGGCGTGTCCACCGGGTTCGGGGCGCTGGCGACCCGGCACATCCCGGTCGAGCTGCGCGCCCAGCTCCAGTCCAGCCTCGTCCGCAGCCACGCCGCCGGGTCGGGGCCGGAGGTGGAGCGGGAGGTCGTCCGGGCCCTGATGCTGCTGCGCCTGTCGACGTTGGCGACCGGCCGTACGGGAGTCCGCGCCGAAACCGCGCTCACGTACGCGCGGCTGCTGAACGCCCGGATACACCCGGTCGTGCACGAGTTCGGCAGCCTCGGCTGCTCCGGCGACCTCGCGCCGCTGGCGCACTGCGCGCTGGCGCTGATGGGTGAGGGCCCGGTGCGCGACGCCGCCGGTGAGCTGCGCGACGCCGGGGACGCCCTACGCGAGGCAGGCATCGAGCCGGTCTCCTTGGCTGAGAAGGAGGGCCTCGCGCTGATCAACGGCACCGACGGCATGCTGGGCATGCTGGTGCTGGCGATCAGTGACCTGCGCCACCTGCTCAAGGTCGCCGACCTGACCGCCGCGATGAGCGTGGAGGGGCTGCTCGGCACCGACGCCGTGTTCACCCCCGAGCTGCAGGCCCTGCGTCCCCACCCGGGCCAGGCCGCCTCCGCGGCCAACATCCGCGCCGTGCTCGCTGGCAGCCCGATCGTGGCCAGTCACCGCAGCCCGGACTGCACCCGCGTCCAGGACGCCTACTCGCTGCGCTGCGCGCCGCAGGTGGCCGGGGGCGCCCGGGACACCGTGGACCACGCGGTGCTGGTCGCCTCCCGGGAGCTGGCCGCCGCGGTGGACAATCCGGTAGTCACCCGCGACGGGCGGGTCTCCTCGAACGGTAACTTCCACGGCGCCCCGCTGGCGTACGTGCTCGATTTCCTCGCGGTCGTCACTGCGGACGTCGCCTCGATGGCCGAGCGCCGCACCGACCGGTTCCTCGACGTGGCCCGCAGCCACGGGTTGAACGCCTTCCTCGCCGAGGACCCGGGCGTCGACTCGGGCTACATGATCGCGCAGTACACCCAGGCCGCGCTCGTCTCGGAGCTCAAGCGGCTCGCCGTACCCGCCAGCGTCGACTCGATCCCGAGTTCGGCGATGCAGGAGGACCACGTCTCGATGGGCTGGTCCGGCGCCCGTAAGCTGCGCCGCGCCGTCGACGCGCTGACCCGCGTGCTCGCCATCGAGCTACTCACGGCCGCGCGCGGCATCCAGTTGCGGGCGCCGCTGCGCCCCTCCCCCGCCACCAGCGCGGTGATCGACGCCCTGCGCGAGGTGGCCCCCGGTCCTGGGCGCGACCGCTTCCTCTCGCCGGAGATCGACGTCGCCGTGCGGTTCGTGGCCAGCGGGGCCGCGCTTCGCGCCGTCGAGTCGGTCACCGGACCGTTCAACTGACCCCCGGGCAAGCAAGGAGACACGCCATGGAAGGCGCACGTCCCGTCCGTGCCGCGCGCGGCACGACTCTGACCGCCAAGTCGTGGGCCACCGAGGCCCCGCTACGAATGCTGATGAACAACCTGGACCCGGAGGTCGCCGAGCGCCCCGACGACCTCGTGGTGTACGGCGGCACCGGCCGCGCGGCCCGCGACTGGAAGTCCTTCGACGCGATGGTCCGCACCCTGACCACGCTGGAGCGGGACGAGACGATGCTGGTGCAGTCGGGTCGCCCGGTGGGCGTGCTGCGGACGCACGAGTGGGCCCCGCGGGTGCTCCTGGCCAACTCCAACCTTGTCGGCGACTGGGCCACCTGGCCTGAGTTCCGGCGGCTGGAGCGGCTCGGCCTGACAATGTACGGCCAGATGACGGCCGGCTCGTGGATCTACATCGGCACGCAGGGGATCGTGCAGGGCACGTACGAGACGTTCGCGGCCGTAGCGGAGAAGCGCTTCAACGGCACCCTGGCCGGCACGCTCACGCTCACCGGGGGCTGCGGCGGCATGGGCGGGGCGCAACCGCTCGCGGTGACCCTGAACGACGGGGTCTGCCTGATCGTCGACGTGAACAAGGCCCGCCTCGACCGCCGGGTGCAGCACCGCTACCTGGACGAGATCGCCACCGACCTGGACGACGCGATCGAGCGGGTGCTGCGCGCCAAGGGCGAGCGCCGCGCACTCTCCGTCGGGCTGGTCGGCAACTGCGCCGAGGTCTTTCCCGAACTGCTGCGTCGTGGTGTCCCGATCGACATCGTCACCGACCAGACCAGCGCCCACGACCCGCTGTCGTACCTGCCCGAGGGCGTCTCGGTCGAGGACTGGCACGACTACGCGGAGGGGAAGCCCGAGGAGTTCACCGCCCGGGCCCGCGCATCGATGGCCCGGCACGTCCAGGCGATGGTGGAGTTCCAGGATGCCGGCGCCGAGGTCTTCGACTACGGCAACTCCATCCGGGACGAGGCACGGCTCGGCGGGTACGAGCGGGCGTTTGAGTTCCCCGGGTTCGTCCCCGCGTACATCCGGCCGCTGTTCTGCGAGGGCAAGGGCCCGTTCCGCTGGGCGGCCCTGTCGGGCGACCCGAAGGACATCCACGCCACCGACCGCGCCGTGTTGGAGCTGTTCCCGGACAACGACCGCCTGCAGAAGTGGCTACGCGGGGCGCAGGAGAAGATCGCGTTCCAGGGCCTCCCGGCGCGCATCTGCTGGCTGGGCTACGGCGAGCGGGACAAAGCCGGCCTGCGGTTCAACGAGATGGTCGCCTCGGGCGAACTCAAGGCGCCGATCGTCATCGGGCGGGACCACCTGGACGCCGGCTCGGTCGCCTCGCCGTATCGGGAGACCGAGGCCATGCTCGACGGGTCGGACGCCATCGCCGACTGGCCGCTGCTGAACGCGCTGATCAACACCGCATCCGGGGCGTCCTGGGTATCGATCCACCACGGCGGGGGTGTCGGCATCGGCCGGTCGATCCACGCCGGCCAGGTGTCGGTCGCGGACGGGACCGCCCTGGCGGCCGAGAAGGTGGCACGGGTGCTGACCAACGATCCCGGCATGGGCGTGATCCGCCACGTCGACGCGGGCTACGAGCGCGCCGAGCAGGTCGCCGCCGAGCGGGGCGTGCGGATCCCGATGCGGGAGAGCTGAGCCGCTGCGATGAGCTCCGCCAGCACGTGGGCGGCGATCGAGCCGATCGGGCGCGATCGCCGCACCCGGGCCTCGACCTCATCACCGACCGGATGGGCAACCAGTGGTCTTCTCTTCACTCGGGTCTCCCCCGAGTCTCGCCGGACATGTGAGCGGCACCCCACGTGCCGGATCCCGAAGACCGGACCGGGCGGGTGGACGGTGAGCGAGCGCCCTGGCCCAGGACGGCAACGGCGTCCGGGGCGGTAACTCCGGACGCCGTTGCCGTCGGAAAACTCACCACTCGCGCAAATGCCTCCTATCACTTGCGCTTGCGGATCTCCTCGGCGGCCTGTGGAACGACTGTGAACAGGTCGCCGACGACGCCGAAGTCGGCGAGTTCGAAGATCGGCGCTTCGGCGTCCTTGTTCACCGCGACGATGGTCTTCGAGGTCTGCATGCCGGCCCGGTGCTGGATCGCACCGGAGATGCCCAACGCGACGTACAGCTGTGGGGAGACGGTCTTGCCGGTCTGGCCGATCTGGAACTGGTGGGGGTAGAACCCGGAGTCCACGGCGGCGCGGGACGCGCCGACGGCGCCGCCGAGCAGGTCGGCCAGCTCCTCGAGAAGTTTGAAGTTGTCGGCGTTGCCGACCCCGCGGCCGCCGGAGACGACGACCGAGGCTTCGGTGAGCTCCGGGCGGGAGCCCTTCTGCTCGGCGACCCGGTCGACGACCCGGGCCAGCTTGTCCGCCTCACCAACCTGCACGGTGAGCTGCTCGACGGCCGGTGTGGCCGCCGCCGGGGTCGGGGTGAGCGAGTTCGGGCGGACGGTGACCAGCGGCAGGCCGCGGGTGACCTTGGACTTCACGATGGTCGAGCCGGCGAACGCCACCTGGGTCGCGGTGCCGTCCGCGTCGAGGGCGACCACGTCGGTCAGGATGCCGTTGTCCAGCTTGACGGCCAGCCGGGCGGCGATCTCCTTGCCCTCCTGCGACGAGGCGAGCAGCACGGCGGCCGGCTGCACCCGCCGCACCAGGTCGGCGAGCACGGTGGCCTTCGGGGCCACCAGGTAGCCGTCGATGTCGGCGCTCTCGGCGGCGTAGACCTTCTCCGCGCCGTACTCGCCCAGCCTGCCGGTCAGCGCGTCGGCGGCGCCGGGACCGCCGAGCACCACCGCGGCGGGCGTGCCCAGCTCGCGGGCGAGGGTGAGCATCTCCAGGGTGACCTTCTTGACGCCGAACTCCCGGGTGGCGTCGACGACGACGAGAACCTCAGCCATGTCCAGACCCCTCACACGAACTTCTCGGTGGCGAGGAACTCGACCAGCTGCACGCCGCCGGAGCCCTCATCGGTGACCTTGGTGCCGCCGGAGCGCGGCGGCCGCTTGCTGTGCTCCAGCACGGCGCTGGTCGCGCCGTCGAAGCCGACCTCCGTCGGGGCGATGCCCAGATCGGCCAGCGACAGCGTCTGGACCGGCTTCTTCTTCGCGGCCATGATGCCCTTGAACGACGGGTACCGCGGCTCGTTGATGGTGTCCCACACCGAGACCACCGCCGGGGTCGAGGCGGTGACGACCTCGTAGCCCTCCTCCGTCTGCCGCTCCACCGTCAGGGTCGCCCCGTCGACGGTCAGCTTCCGCGCCCCGGTCAACGCCGCGACGCCGAGCCGCTCCGCGAGCATGTGCGGCATCACCTGCACCCGACCGTCGGTGGACTCCGAACCACACAGCACCAGTTCCGCATTGAGCCGACCGAGGGCGGCGGCGAGCACCTTCGACGTGGCCACCGCGCAGGAGCCGTGCAGGGCGTCGTCCACCACGTGCACCGCCTTGTCCGGACCCATGGACAGCGCCTTACGGATCGACTCGGTCGCCTTGTCCGGACCCATGGTCAGGACGGTGACCTCACCCCCGTGCGCCTCCTTGATCTTCAACGCCTCCTCGATGGCGTACTCGTCCATCTCGTTGATCACGTTGTTCGCCGAACCGCGGTCGACGGTGTTGTCGTCAGCACGCAGGTTGCGGTCCGCGCCCGAATCAGGCACCTGCTTGACGAGTACGACGATATTCATCGCGTTTCGACATCCTCTCTACGTTGTTCGCCACGCCGGGCCGCGAGGCGACACACGGCTCAGTTGAATGAGCTTTCTTCGGCCCTGACACCCGATGGATCAAGCCAGCGCCGGACGGTAGATGTCTGCCCCGCGAACTGCTGAAACACGGTCCAGGGCTCGGACGATGTCCTCGACCCGCTCCTTGGCGTCGCCGAAGAGCATCTGGCTGTTGTCGCGGAAGAACAACGGGTTCTGCACGCCGGCGTAGCCTGTGGCCATCGACCGCTTGAAGACGATCACGTCGTGGGCGTTCCAGACCTTCAAGACCGGCATGCCGGCGATCGGCGAGGACGGGTCCTCCGACGCGGCCGGGTTGACCGTGTCGTTGGCGCCGATGACCAGGACCACGTCGGTGGCGTCGAAGTCGTCGTTGATCTCGTCCATCTCGAGCACGATGTCGTAGGGCACCTTGGCCTCGGCCAGCAGCACGTTCATGTGGCCGGGAAGGCGACCCGCCACGGGGTGGATGCCGAACCTCACGTTGACGCCCCTGGCCCGAAGCTTCGCGGTCAGGTCGGCAACGGGGTACTGCGCCTGCGCCACCGCCATGCCGTAGCCGGGGGTGATGACGACCGAGGACGCGCCGGCCAGCAGCTCGGCGACGGCGTCGGCCTGGATCTCGCGGTGCTCGCCGTAGTCCCTGTCGCCCCCGGGGCCGGCCTCGACGCCGAAGCCACCGGCGATGACGGAGATGAAGGAGCGGTTCATCGCCTTGCACATGATGTAGGACAGGTAGGCACCGGATGAGCCGACCAGCGCACCGGTCACGATCAGCAAGTCGTTGCTGAGTAGGAACCCCGAGGCGGCCGCGGCCCAACCCGAGTAGCTGTTGAGCATCGAGACCACGACCGGCATGTCGCCGCCACCGATGGAGGCGACCAGGTGCCAGCCCAGGGCCAGAGCGAGCACCGTCAGCACGACGAGGACGACATCCTGTCCGGTGCCGCCGGCGTCGATGGCGGCGTAGACGATGGTGAGGATCGTGAAGAGGACCAGCGAACCGACGTTGATGAAGTTCTTGCCCGGCAGCATGAGCGGGGCGGACTTCATCTTCGCCGAGAGCTTCAGGTTGGCGACGATCGAGCCGGTGAAGGTGACCGCGCCGATGAAGATACCGATCGAGACCTCGGCCTCGTGGATGTTGTTGAGGCTGTCCAGAGCGTAGTGCGAGCCCTGAAGGTGGCCGTTCCACCCGATCGCGACGGCGGCAAGGCCGACGAAGCTGTGCAGCAGCGCGATGAGCTCGGGCATTCCGGTCATCTCGACGATCCTGGCCCGCCACAGGCCGATCACGGCACCGACCGTGATCGCGGCCAGCATGAGCGGGATCGAGATCATGCCGCCGTCGAGGTCGGTGGTGACGTCGACGACCAGGGCAACGGTCGCGACGAGCGCCATCGCCATGCCGACGATCCCGTAGGTCAGGCCGTTCTTGGCGGACTCGTGCTTCGACAGGCCCGCCAGCGAGAGGATGAACAACAGCGAGGCAACGATGTACACCGCGCCAGTGGTGGAGATGATGTCCATCGCTCAGACCCCCTTGTTGAACATGCCGAGCATGCGCCGCGTGACCGCGAAGCCACCGAAGATGTTGATCGAGGCAAGCAGGGTCGCGACGGCGGAGAGAATCCGTATGGTGGTGTTCTCCGAGGCGACCTGGATCAGCGCGCCGACCACGACCACGCCGGAGATGGCGTTGGTGACCGACATCAGCGGCGTGTGCAGCGCGTGCGCCACCTTGCCGATGACGTAGTAACCGATCACGATCGAGAGCATCAGCGTCGTGAAGTGCCGCGGGATCGGGTCCGGCGCGGTCGCGTTGACCAGCCAGAGCAGGGCGATGCCGCCCAACACCAGGCCGACCTTCGCACCTGCGGACAGCCGCGCCTTCTCCTCCTTGACCGGAGCAGCAACCGTGGGAGTCGCGGCCGCGGGGGCGGCCGAGACCTGCACGGCCGGCGGCGGCCAGGTGGACTCGCCATCCTTGACGACGGTGATGCCACGCTGGACGACGTCGTCGAAGTTCAACGTCAGGTTGCCGTCCTTCTCCGGGGTCAGCAGCTTGAGCAGGTTGACGACGTTGGTGCCGTACAGCTGCGACGTCTGCGCGGCCAGGCGGCCGGCGAGGTCGGTGTAACCCAGGATCGTCACGCCGTTCTGGGTGACGACCTTCTGATCCGCCACGGTGCCCGCGACGTTTCCCCCGTTGGCCGCGGCCATGTCGACGATCACGGAGCCGTTCTTCATGCCGGCCACAGTCTCGGCGGTGAGCAGGCGCGGTGCCGGGCGTCCGGGTATCAGCGCGGTGGTGATGACGATGTCGGCGGCGCGCGCCTCCTCGTCGTACATCGCGGCAGTCGCGGCCTGCTGCTCCTCGGTCATCTCCTTGGCATAGCCGTCGGAAGACTTCTCCGCCTTGAACACGGACCGGTCCAGCTCAACAAACTGCGCGCCCATCGACTCGACCTGCTCGGCCACCTCGGGACGCACGTCGAACGCGCGCACGACCGCACCCATCGCCGATGCGGCACCGATCGCGGCCAGGCCCGCGACACCGGCGCCCACCACGAACACCCGGGCCGGAGGGATCTTGCCCGCGGCGGTCACCTGGCCGGTGAACATCCGGCCGAACTCGTGCGCGGCCTCGACCACGGCGCGGTAGCCCGCGACGTTCGCCATCGAGGACAGCACGTCCATCGGCTGCGCGCGCGAGATCCGCGGCACCGCGTCCATCGCGAGCGCGGTCACGCCCTGCGCCTGCAGCTCCTCCAGCAGCTCGGGGCTACGGCCCGGCGCCATCATCGAGATGATCGTGGCGCCCTGCCGGAGCCGGCCGATCTCCTCGTGGGTGGGGGCGTTGACCTTCACGACGACGTCGGCGGCCCACACCTCCTCCGTCGTACCGACCCGGACACCAGCGGCGGTGTACGCGCTGTCGGGCTGGTCGGCGAGGTCGCCGGCGCCCGACTCGACGATCAGGTCGTAGCCGAGGTTGGTCAGTTGGGAAACGGTCTTGGCGGTCGCCGCAACCAGGGCGCCCTGTTTCGACTCGCTCGGGATGCCGATGAGCATCGATACCCTCCTTCTCTCGTTTCCACCGGGTCCACCCTGTCCGGGCAGCCAAGGGAGCGCCGGGCGACGGCGAGCCGCGAGACCCTGCCGTTGCCGACGGACGACCGGTGCGATCCCGGGCCACGGGACGGTCACGGCAGGATGCCGTTGTCCCCCGTACCCCTGTCACGAATAGCGACCACGGACCCGGTGCGCCTGGCACACGCGTTCGATGGCCATGCATGCCTCCTCGACCTGCTTGCCGAAGCCCTGCCCGCGCTGTCGACCCGCCGTCGGCGCCGGGGGGCGATGCCGACGTGGGTCAGCGCCTTGAGGGCGATGGCGCCACGCCTCGGGACGTCGACGCGGCCAAGGGCACGGCCAGGAGGGCGCACTGCCAGGTCAGCCACATCGCGAACGCCCGGGCTTCGTAGCGGTCGACGCCGGCGTCGCGGATGGACGGACCTCTTGCTGGTCGGGAGAGACCGCTAGTAGAGCGCCTTCCCGCCATCGAGACGGATGACCGTGCCATTCAGGTAGGGCGAGCACGTCGCGAGGAAGAGCAGCGTCTCCGCGACATCGTCGGCATCCCCGTTGCGGAACTCGTACCGCGTCCCGACCCGGTAGGTGTCGCCATCGACGAGCGGTTCGCCGCGATAACGACGCAGCGCGTCATTGGTGCCGTCGTCCGAACGGAAGAACTGCGTCGGTGCCACCGCGTTGCACTGCACCGTCGGAGACAACGCGACGGCGAGCTGCTCCATGAGCCGAATCAGGGCCGTCTTGGACAGGCCATGCGGAATGAGGTTCGGCCATGCCTCGTTGGTCGAGTTCCCCACCAGCGCGATGATCCTGCCGTGTCCCTGTGCCTTCATGACCGCGGCCGCGGCTTGGCTGAGGAAGAACGGTCCCCGGATGTTGACCCCGAATGAGGCGTCGAAGTCGTCCTCGGTCACATCTTCGAACTCCTTCGCGCGAAGTGAGCTCGCATTATGGATCAGCACGGAGAGATCGCCGCGCCAGGCCGCCGCTTGGTCCACGAGCCGGCGGGCGTCCGCGGTGTTCGACACGTCCGCCTCCACGGCGATCGCCTCGCCGCCCTCGGAGCGGATGAGCTTGACGGTCTTCTCGGCGAGCTCCGCCTGCTTCCAGTGGTTCACCACCACCGCCGCCCCGGCCGCTCCGAACCTGCGCGCGAACACGCGGCCCGCACGTTCGGCCGCGCCGGTGATGAGAACCGTCCGGCCGACGATAGATGAACTCATGATGTCTCCAGATAGTCAGAATGAGGGGAATGAATTCTGGACTGGTCCCCGCCACGGCGACGGGCCGCAGGCGGAAGCAGAAGTGTCTCGGCGGACGGTAGGTCAGACTTGGCGGATGCCGGCCCGCCACACGGCGCTCGTGAGCGGGACCCCGGGACGGTAGGCAAGGTGGGTGACCGAGGGGGCGTCCAGCACCTGAAAATCCGCCCGCCGGCCAGGACCAATCACCCCGACGGCCGGCTGCGCCGCGCCACGGGGATCGAGCCACCCCTCCTCGTCCATTCCCAACGCGATCGCCCCTCCCAGCGTCGCCGCGCGGACCGCCTCCTGCACGGTGAGACCCATCTGCAGCACGGCGGTGGCGACGGAGAACGCCATGGAGGTGGTGAAGGACGTCCCGGGGTTGCAGTTCGAGGCGATCGCGACGACCGCGCCGGCGTCCAGGAGACGCCGGGCAGGCGCGAGCGGCATCCGAGTGGAGAGGTCGCAGGCCGGAAGAACCGTCGCGACGGTGCCTCGCCTCGCGCCCGCCCAGGAGGAGGCCAGGGCCGCGATGTCGTCGTCGGTCAGGAAGCCGAGGTGGTCCACGCTGAGGGCGCCGTACTCGACAGCGAGCTGCGCCCCTGGCCCGTGCCCGAGCTGGTTGCCGTGCAGGCGACGCGCCATTCCCCGCGCCCTGGCTACGTCGAGGATCCTGCGGGTCGCCGCCTCGTCGAAGGCGCCGACCTCACAGAAGACGTCCACCGCGGTCACGAAGGGAGCGACGGCGTCGAGCATCGGACCAGCGACGAGCGCGACGTACCCGTCCGGGTCGGCGCCCGCGGGCACGACGTGCGCGCCGAGGAACGTCACCGCGTCCGCGTGCCGACCGGCCAGGCGAGCTGCCCGTACCTCGTCGGTCACTGTCAGGCCGTACCCGGTCTTCGTCTCGATCGTCGTCGTCCCGCCCCGGCGCGCCTCCGCTACCAGCCGCTCGATGTTTCCCTCGAGATCCGCGTCGCTCGCCGCCCGCGTGGCCTGGACCGTCACGTTGATACCGCCCGCCGCGTACGGCTCACCGGCCATCCTCGCCTCGAACTCCGCAGTGCGGTCCCCGGCGAAGACCAGGTGGGTGTGGGAATCGACCCAGCCCGGGAGCACAGCTCGTCCGGCCAGGTCCACCCTCCGGTCGGCGGGGGGCGCCGCACGAGATGGCCCGACCCACGCGATCCGGTCTCCTTCGACGACCAGCGCCGCATCGGGGATCCGCCCGCCGTTGGCCTCGTCGTTCGTGGTCAACTCTGAGATGCCGTCGATGACGACGGCTTCCTGTGGCTCGTTCACGTCCTGGTGCCTCTGGCTGTCCCACATGTCTGCAGGCCCCTCATCCCCGAAGCTGGCCCTTGCGCGGATCACGCAGCCGGGAGAACTGCGCCGTCGAATAGCTGCGCCCGCTGGTTGGGGCGAGGAACGGTTCGGCGGTGTGGTCGCGGCCGTCCAGCTCTGTCTCGACGACATGGCGAAGTAACTCACCCACGATCGGCGCCGTCTTGAACTGTGTACCTGAGGTCGCCATCGCGACGAACAGCCCGTCGAAGCACGTCCGGTCGTAGATCGGCAGCCAGTCCTCCGCCGCGTCGTACAGCCCGACGACGCCGGTTCGAGCACGCGGGATGCCCAGTGCCGGGATGCGCCGAGCCAGCCGCAGCGTCGTGCGTTCCCAGACGTCCGCCGTCACCAGCGGGTCGAACTCGTCGGGGTCCTCGATGACTGTCTGCTCCTCGACGAGATCACCGTTACTGCCACCGAGGAACGCGTTGCCCAGCTCTGGACGAAAGTTGATGTTGAGGTCGCCGTCCACGAGGTGTACCCCTTGAAGCGCGAGGTCCAGCCCAGCAGGCGCCGGCACGTGGACCAGTTCCTCCCGGATCCGCCGGGTTCGGACCCGGAAGTCGGAGGTTCCGCCGATTGCACCGACGAGTGAGTCGGTGTGCGGTCCGGCAGCGACGAGAACCGCCTCCGCTCGCACCCTGCTCCCATCGGCCAGGGTCGCTCCCACGGCGCGGGCACCCTCGAGATCGATCCGCACGACCGGGGCCGATCGCCGCAAGCGGGCACCTTCTCTCTGGGCCGCGTGCATCAGATTGACTGCCGCGAGGGTCGGGTCGCCGACGTACCCCGACTGCGCGGTGTAGAGAGCGCCCGGCAGCAACTCTGTCGGCTCCGACCAGAACTCCTCGTCGTCCACGGGCCGGGGCGGTCCGAACCGGTGGAAGTCGAAGTACGGGAAGTGGCCACTCATCTCGTCCAGCGACCACTCCTCGAACGAGACCTCGGCGGCCCTCATCGCCGCTGCGGCTCGGTCGACAAACCCGGTCCCGGCGTCAAGGATCAGCGAGCCACACCGCACGAAACGGGCGACTTCCTCGGTGCTGTCGGCACCAAGGAAGTCACGCCAGTTGTTCCACACCGCCAGGGCGTCGGCAGCGAGCGCCGAGCTCTGCGCGTCGCTCGCGTGGACGCGGATGATGCCTGCCGACGACCCGGTCGAACCGTCTCCGACCCCGCTGCTGCGGTCGACCACGAGCACGTCGTGGCCCGCCTTCGCCAGCGCGAAGGCGGCACTGGCGCCGATCACCCCCGCCCCGACGATCAGCACGTCAGCGCGGTTCTCTACCTCGGTACCCATGTTCCCTCACAGTCTGGATCAACGCGGCGCTCAACGATCGTCAACGGCGGAGACTCAGAGACCCCAGCCGGCGTGAGGCTGAAGAGCACCCTTCTGCTTGACGAACGACTCGCGCAGGTCCGCAACCCTGTTCCCGGCGAAGGTCAGCAGGAAGTTGCCCGCCAGGGTGTAGTCCTCCCCGCCCGAGCGGAGGGTGGCCCACCATTCGACGCCCACCCGGTCTCCCTCGATCACCGGCGTCCCGTAGCGGAAGTCGACATCAGAGACGCCAACGAGCGCGGCCTCCCAGAACCCCGCGATAGCGTCGTGACCGACGAACGGCTGCTCCAGGAAGGGACTGTTCCGGTAGCTGGCGTCCTCGGTCATGATGGCCGCCGCCCCCGCCACGTCGCCTTCGCGCCACACCCGCCCGAACTCCTCCAGCCATGCCTTGACGACGTCAGCCGACACGCTCACTTGATCTTCCTCGCTCTCGTTGGGGACGGAACCGCATCGGCCACGGTGCGGCCGGCGTCGCGGCCGGCCGTCCACCCCGGCCCGGCACAACTCTATGCGAGATGCCGCCGCTAGCATAGTATTATGCGGGCGAGAAACGGCCAGCTCCGACACTGCGCATCCCGCACGGACGTCCGTCGCGCCAGAAGGAGGTAGCAACCCGAATGACACCGACTCCCGAACCTGATGCCGACGAGATGCATCGGTTCGACGACCTCTACCAGGTCTCTCGGTCCGAAGCCATCGTCGAGGACGACGAGTTCCTCAAGCACATGTCGGCCGGCTCGGAGCTGCCCGTCCTGCTCGCTGCGCTGGCGGCAGCTCTCGGCGACACGTCGATCCTGCACGCGGACCTCCAACCGCCCCTGACGCCGATGGACACGCAGCCGCACCCGCACGGGGGGATGTCGGAGGATCAGAAGGAGAAGGCTGTCTCCGTCGCCCTCTCTGCGCTGACCGTCCTGCGCGACAAGGGGATCACCACGGTCGACGTGCTGCCGGACGAGACAGTTCGAGAGATCCTCCACTACCTCAGCGGCGGCCGCGAGGAGTGGTACCGGATGCTGACCCATGAGCTCGACCTCGCAGCCGACAAGGGCGGCCGGCCGTCCTGGAAGTTCGGGGATGTCGCGAAGGGGCGACCGTTCCCCACCCTCATCATCGGCGCAGGTGTCGCGGGGATCGCCGCCGCTCACCGGTTCGCCCAGGCGGAAGTGCCGTTCACCCTGATCGAGGCCAACACGTCCGTGGGAGGTACGTGGGCGAAGAACACCTATCCCGGGGTCCGTCTCGACACTCCCACCTTCGGATACTCCTACTCGTTCGCGCAGCGTGGGGATTGGCCGCACCAGTTCGCGCAGGGCGGCGAGATCCTCGACTACCTTCGTGACGTGGCCGAGCGGGCCGAAATCACCGACAGGATCGAGTTCTCGACCAGACTCCTTCGCCTCCGCTGGGACGACGACGGCAGGTTCTGGGAGGCGACCACGCGTGGACCGGACGGCGGCGAGCAGGTCCGCCGGTTCTCGGCGGTGGTCAGCGCGTTGGGCCAGCTCGACAGGCCGAACATCCCGGAGTTCGAGGGCCAGAGCCTGTTCCGCGGAACGACGATGCACTCGCAGGAGTGGGATCACGCAACCGACCTGAGGGGCAAGCGGGTTGCCGTCATCGGCACCGGCGCGAGCGCCTACCAGATCGTGCCCGCCATCGTCGGGGATGTGGATGCCCTCACCGTCTTCCAGCGCAGTGCGCCGTGGATGCTGCCGGCGCCGAACTATCACCACCCGATGACGGACGCGTTCAGCTGGCTCGTGCGGAAGGTTCCGCACTACGCCCAGTGGTACCGCCTCTGGGTGATCCTCACGGGCATCCCCGGACGGACCCACACCGTCACGGCGGAAGCGGACTGGCCGGGTGCGCCGCTCAGCGTCTCGGCCAAGAACCAGGAGCTGCGGGAGTACCTCGTCGCCCGACTCGAGGCCCAGTTCCAGGACGCCCCGGAACTCCTCCAGCACATCGTCCCCACGTACCCGCCCGGTGCGAAGCGCATGCTGCGGGACAACGAGGTGTGGGCCGCCGCGCTGCTCGCCGAGAAGACGACGCTCGTGACCTCCGGGATCGAACGGTTCACCGAGGACGGGATCGTCGACAACGACGGTCTCCTGCACGAGGTGGACGTCATCGTGTACGCGACCGGCTTCAAGCCGTCCGACTATCTCGACGAGGTCGAGGTCCTGGGACGAGACGGTGTGGAGATCCACGAGTTCTGGGACGGTGACGCACGCGCCCACAACGGCGTCATGGTCCCGGGGTTCCCCAACTTCTTCCTGATCTACGGCCCCAACGTGGGTGGCGTTGTCGCGGGCAGCTTGCACTTCATGCTGGAGCGCGCCGTCGAGTACTCACTCAAGGCGATTCACGAGGTTCTTCGCCGGGGGGCGGCCGCGATCGACGTACGCAGGGAGGCGCTCGACCGCTTCGTCGCGTGGGTCGACCAGGGCAACCGGAGGATGGCGTGGGGCCAGCCGTATGTGAGCACCTGGTACCAGAACCGGCACGGACGGGTGTCCCAGATCTGGCCGTACACCAATGTGGAGTACTGGGAGATCACCGAGTCGGTCAGCGAGTCGGACCACGAGTTCCTCGACTAGACCGGCAGATCCCCCGATGACCCCTGGCACTACACGCCCCTCCACAGGAGACACCGACATGTCGGCAATCAAACGAGACCAGATCAACGTCGGCGGGCTTGTGACGAGCTTCCTGTCGGCGGGATCCCCATCCGCACACCCCCTGGTGCTGCTGCATGACGGGGCATGGGGTGGTTCGGCCGAGGCAAGCTGGATCAACGTGGTCCCCACCCTGGCGAAGCGCTACCGGGTGATCGCACCAGACCTCTACGGCTACGGGGCCTCCAGCAAGATGGTGCAGCTCGACGTGGCGCCCTACGAGTTCCGACTCCGCCAGGTAGCGGCGCTGCTCGACGCGCTCGGGCTGGAGGACCGCCCCGCCCACCTCGTCGGCAACTCCTTCGGCGGCGCCATGGCGCTGCGGGCAGCGACCCTGCCCTGGTTCTCGTGGCGGGTCAGCGCGGCCGTGTCGATCTCAGGAACGGGTGGCCCGTACCGCACCAAGGAGGGGCTGGCCGCACTGTCGCACTTCGACGGCACCCACGCGGACATGCTGCGGGTCGTGCGCCTGCTCACCGATCATTTCCCGGCGATCGACGACCACGTCGAGCTTCGGCTACGTGACGCGTGCAACCCAGGTCACTACCGAGCCGTCGCTGCCGCCGGACTCGCCACCCCGTTCGAGGGCGCGCCGAAGCGTCACGACGACTACCCGCGGAGCCTCCGAACGGTCCGGACGCCACTGGCACTGGTGAGCGGACGCCAGGACAACCTCGTCGAGCCGGACTGGGCGCACAGGATCGCCGAGCACGCCCCCAGCTGCAAGGTCTACGAGATCGATGCCAGGCACTCACCCAACATCAGTGACCCCGAGACGACGGCGGCTCTCCTCCTGACGATCCTGGGAGAGCTCGAGGGTGGCGCCGCGACGCAGGACCATACCGCGCCCGGGACGAGCCGGTGACGCGGAAGCCGACGGTCCGCCACGAAGCCAGTCGCGGTCGCGGGGATCTCGGCCGGGGGGCCGGAGCCGCCCCAACGAGCGGGCCACCTGGTGACGGCGGGGTGCCGGCACCGCTGCGCCGGTTCTGCCAGCTTCGGCCGACTCCGTGGGCGACGGGTGCAGGTGTGACCCGCGAAGTGGTGTCGTACCACGAGAGCCGGAGGCTGGCCACCGGTCGGCCGCCCTGGCGACTGAGCATCGCCGATCTGACCGGACCAGGCCCGTTCTCACGCCTGCCGGGGATCACACGCACCTTCGTTCCGATTGACAGCCCCGTCGAGCTGCGGGTGGATGGTGAGACCCACCGCATCGCCGCTGCCACGCCGTTCTCGTTCGCCGGCGACTCCGAGACGACGCTGGTCCGGCTGACGGCGCCGTGCCGTGCCGTCAACCTCATGGTCAAGGCCGACGACCCCGACCCGGCTGAACTCCTGCCCTGCCGGTTCCCAGGGCTGGAGTTCCCGACGGCAGCCGTCGTGATCGCCCTCACCGCCGGCCTCGGGATCAGCAGGTTCGACGTCTGGCGACCGTCGGCCGCCCTCGACGGGCTAGGGGTTCGGCAGTGGCTCGCGGTTCGGTGACCTTGGAGAGACCTCAGTAGGCGTTATCTGAGGCGGCGGGCGCGTTCGACCGGCCAGCGGTTGCTGGCCTGCATCGGGGCGCGCCCGCCTCGTTTGGCGATCTTGGCGTCGAGGCCGTGGCCGGCCGGTGCCGTGCGGCTGGGCTTGTATCGTAGCCGCTGCCCAGGTGGACCGTGACCTGTCCGACGGCGATCGTGGCGTCCGGGCACTGGGCGGACGCGACCCGCTCGTAGCCCGAACCGTGCGCCAAAGCCGCGATGACGTGCGCGAACACGACCCGGTCCGGGGATCCGACGTCGGTGACAGCGCAGCGGGTGACCGGGGTGGGACCCGCCCCGGCCGGGCAGCAGTGCGGTGAACTGAACCCAGCCGGGTTCCAACAGCGAAGGGCAGCGCAGGCACGGGAATCCTTGTCGGTCACGGAGCGTAGAGAACTCACGTGATCGACAAGCCCCGTGCCTGTCTGCTACCCGCGAACGGTAACCCCTGTTGACGGTCTCAGCTGCCGGGACGTGTCAGCCGACCGCCGACGATGGTTGCCCGCACATCGCAGGCACGCGCCGCGAGTGGCAACTGCCACGGGTCAGCACCTCGGACCCTCGTCGACGTCGCGTCGATTTCGACCGCGTCGCAGTGCTCGCCCACGCGCAGTCCCGGCGGAAGTCCAGGATTCCTCGACAGGCCGAGGGATTCGTACCCCCCGACGGTTCCCGCCGCCCAGAGCGTGTCCGGCGGGAAAACCCCACGCCGCTGCAGCCGCAAGCGCTGGTCGAGCTCCAAACGGCTGAGCTCCTCGAACGGATCGATCACCACGTGCTGGTCCGAACCGATGGCGAGGCGTGCCCCCGCGCCCTGGAGCTCGGGGGCGGGGCCGATCCCGTCGCCGAGATCAGCTTCGGTCGTGGGACACATCACGATCGTCGCGCCGGCGTCTCCGAGCAGGCCGATGTCGCCAGTGGTCAGGTGCGTCGCGTGAACCGCGGAGAACCGCGACGACACCAGCCCGTGATCCGCGAGCAGTCCGACCGGAGTCAGGCCGTGCGCCTCGAGGCAGGCATGGTTCTCCGCGGGCTGCTCGGACACGTGGGCGTGCAGCGGCACGTCCTGAGGGAGGCCGTCGGCGATCACGGAGAGGTCGGATCGCGATACCGCTCGGACCGAGTGAATGGCGGCCCCCAGGGTGACGAGTCCGTCGCCCTGTTTTGAAAGCACGTCGCGCAGCCGATGCCAGCGGTCCAACCAGCGGTGGACGTCTCCGTCGCTGAAACGCTGCTGCTCCGCGCCCAGTGGCGCGTTGACGCCACCCCACAGGTAGCAGGTGTCCAGAAGTACCAGCCGAACGCCGGCGGAGGTCGCCGCCGCCACCAGCGCCAGCTCCATCTCGTGACCGCCGTACGGCGTTCCGCCAGGCTGGTGGTGCAGGTAGTGAAACTCACCGACTGCCGTGTAACCGGCGTCGCGCATCTCCTTGAAGACCCGCTCCGCGACGACGTGGTAGCTGTCCGGCGTCAGACTGTTGGCGACGTCGTACATCCGGTGCCGCCACTGCCAGAAGTCACCTCCGTTGGCGTGCGTACGACCGCGCAGCTCTCGATGAAACGCATGGGAATGGGCGTTCGCGAATCCCGGCACGACCATTCCGAGCACGACATCGTCGGGCTGCGGCGGCACGCCTGCGACGACCTCGACGATCACGCCGTCCACCGCCTCCACCCGCACCCTCTCGGCCAGGCGTCCCTCCACGAGCGCGACCTGGCAGTGAAAGCGCTGCCGTTCGCCGCTCATCGGGAGGCCCCGCCGGTGAGGTCTCGGAGAACGGCGGCAAGCCCTTGCGCGCCGGCTTCGCAGTCCTCCTCGCGGGCGGTCTCCTCCGGGGCGTGCGAGACGCCAGTCGGATTCCGGACGAAGATCATCGCGGATGGGACGTACGCGGAGAGGACACCCGCGTCGTGACCAGCGCCTGTCGGTATCGCCGGCACGCCGCCGAGAAGACCGGCGATCCTCGCCGTGAGCGGCTCGTCGAAGAGGACCAACGGCGAAAACGACTCCTCGTGGACCTCAAGAGCACAGCCCTCGGCCGCAACCCGCTTCCCGATGAGCGCAACCGTCGCGTCCAACTGCGCGCGTACCTCCGAGTCGGTATGAGCCCGGATGTCGAGCCAGGCGTCAACACGCGAGGCGATGACATTCGTTCCGTTCGGGGTGACCGAGATGCGGCCGATGGTGCCACGAGCGGCCGGTCGCTCCAAGGCGATCTCGCGGACCGCGAGGGCCGCCGACGAGACCGCGACCACCGGGTCGCGGCGCCCCTGCATCGGCGTGGTCCCGGCATGGTTACCCTCCCCGACGATCGAGAGCCGCCACCTGCCGTGCGCCATGATCGCCGAACCCACTGCGAGCGGGAGACCACGGTCCTCCAGGTCGAGGCCCTGCTCGACGTGAAGTTCGAGGAACATGTCGATGCCAGCGAGTCGGTCGGGGTCCGGGCCGATGGTGGAGACCTCCAGGCCCGCCTGCCGCCAGGCCTCTTCGAGGGTGACGCCACTGCGGTCGACCCGGGCGAGCGCGTGCTCCGGCGCGATCTCACCGACCATCAGTCGGGAGCCCAGGCACGGCATGCCGAAGCGGGATCCTTCTTCCTCCGCGAACGCACAGACGGCAATCGGCCGCGTGGGACACCAGCCTTCAGCCCTGAGGATCGCGACCGCCTCGAGTGCACTCACCACACCGAGAGGTCCGTCGAACGCGCCTCCACCGGGGACGGAGTCAAGGTGACTGCCTGTCGCGACGGCTCCCTGTCGGGACTCGCCCCACCACGCCCACAGGTTCCCGTTCCCGTCCACCTCGACGGAAAGACCCAGTGCCTCCGCTGACCTTCTGAACCAGCTGCGAAGCGCCACCTCCGCCGGCTCCAGCAGGTGACGCGAGTAGCCACCGCGGACGTTGTCTCGGCCGATCGCGCTGATCTCCGCCAATTTGTCACGAACCGACACGGCGCCCGCTCCTTGCGTCGACGTGCGTCACTGGTCGCCGTCGACCGACAGCGATGTGGTCAAGGAAGGCTGTACTGGGCATAAGCTCTGTCAACGTCGTTTCTATCGGGGACACAGGTCCTCACCGGCATCTTGAGTTCGTCAGCAGGCGCGTTCTACATGTTGCCTCCACGAGCACCAGGACATGACCGCAGGGGCTCGGGCGGTAACGGCGGTGCAGTCTTCCACATTCGACCGTGCCGTCACTCGCGGACAACACTCACAGGCATAGGAAGAAGTCGACCAGCAGATCCGAGACGGTCGTGGGCTGCTCGAGGGGCGCGGCATGTGCCGCACCAGGAACGCACTGGAGAGACCCGCGCGGCAGCCCTCGAGCGAGCTCGGCCAACTTGCGCTCGGGGACGAGTTGGTCGTGCTCGCCCCACAGCGCGAGAGCACGGACGTCCATCCGTGGCAGATCGGGGAAGACGTCGTAGGCGGCGAGAGCCTCGCACGCCCACGCATAGCTACGGTCGTCAGCGCGACGAAGTTCCTCGATCAGCGACGCCGCTCGCTCGCCGCGGTGCTCTCGCGTCGCCGGCGCGAACCAGCGCTGCAGCGATCCCGCCACCAACGCCTCAGTCCCTTCCGAGCGCACCAGGGCAGCCCGCTCAGCCCAGGCCGCTGGTGCGTCGACGTTGGCGCCGGCGGAGATGACCGCAACCGCGTCGACGCGCTCGGCATGCCGGAGGGCCACGTCCATCCCCACGGTGCCACCGATGGAGACGCCCGCGTACAGGAACGTGGAGACCCCCCGTGCGCCGAGCTGACCGACCACTGCGTCGGACAGGTCGCTGATGGTGAACGCACCGTCTGCGGCGGGCGAGGCGCCGTGTCCGGGCAGGTCCCAGGTGATGACACGGAAGTGTCTTGCGAGCAGCGCGGCCGCATCGGCCCAGAGGGCGGATGACGTACCCAGGGAGTGGCCGAGGACCAGGCACGGAGCATCCGTGGCGCCGTGTGGCTCACCGAACGCGATCTGCAGGTTGACCATACCGACCCTCACTTCACGTGGTTCAGGAAGTTCTTCGTACGCTCGGATGTCGGCGAATCGATCAGCTTCTTGGCGTCGTCGATCTCGGCGATCCGGCCCTGATCCATGAAGGCAACCCGATCGGCGACGTCCCGCGCGAACCGCATCTCGTGGGTCACCACGATCATGGTCATCCCCCGCTCAGCCACGCGACGCATCACCGACAGCACCTCCCCGACGAGCTCGGGATCCAGGGCGCTCGTCGGCTCGTCGAACAGCATGAGCTTCGGCTCCATGGCCAGCGCGCGGGCGATGGCGACACGTTGCTGCTGCCCACCGGAGAGATGGCGTGGGTACGAGTTCTCCAGGTGCGCCAGTCCGACGTCGGACAAGCTCGCCCGCGCGCGGGCGACCGCCTCGCTCCTTGCGAATCCCCGGACCTTGACAAGGCCGATGGCCACGTTCTCGAGCGCTGTCAGATGGGAAAAGAGGTTGAAGTGCTGGAAGACCATGCCGATGCGCTGGCGGTACCTCGCGATCTCGGCCTCGCTGGGCTCGTGGAGCTCCCCGTTCTTGACCGTCGCGCCCGCGAATTCGTTCTCTACCTGGATGTAGCCGCCATCGATCTGTTCGAGGACGTTCACGCAACGAAGCAGCGTACTCTTTCCTGAGCCTGACGGCCCGATCAGACACAACACCTCTCCGTGCATGACGTCGAGGTCGATGCCTTTGAGGACCTCGATCTCGCCGTAGCACTTCCGCACGTCCCGGATGGTCACAAGTGGCTGCTGCTTCACTTCGACGCCTCCCCGACTCGAGATTTCATGAACTTCCGCTGCGGTCCTGCGGACAGGGAGTACTTCTTCTCGAGGAAGTGCTGACCCAGGGTCGCCAGCATGACGATCGTCAGGTACCAGAAGCTGACCACCATGAGGAGCGGGATGACCTTGAAGTTGGAGCCGTAGATCTGCTGGGCACGGGTGAGGAGGTCACCTCCACCGATGACCGCGACGAGCGAGCTCGCCTTGAGGAGGCTGATGAACTGGTTGCCCGTCGGGGGGATGATGACCCTGATCGCCTGTGGGATGACGATGGTCCGCATGGTGAGGCCACGCTTCATTCCCAGGACCTGGGCCGCCTCACGCTGACCGGGTGGGACCGACATGAAGCCCGCACGGATGATCTCGACCATGAAGGCGCCCTCGTGCAAGGAAAGGCCGATGATGGCGGCCGTGAAACCGGTGATGAGGGTGTTCGTGTCCCAACTGGCCGCACCGAACCCGACTCGCGGGATGAAGAGTGCCGCGTTGAAGCAGATCAGCAGGAGAACAAGGAGCGGCAGCCCTCGGAACAACCCGACATACGCCTTGACGAAGGTGCGGAAGACCGGGTTCCGGGACTCACCGAGAAGGGCGAGCAGGCAACCGATCAGCACTGCGATGAGCTGGGCGAGCAATGAGAGCTTGATCGTCATCCACAAGCCCTCCATGATGGGATCGGCGAAGAGGTAGTCGCCTACGACATCCCATTCCAGGTGCTCATTGGTCACGAACCCGTAGACGAGAAAACCCAGGATCACAGCCGCGACAAGCCCACTGATCCAGTAGCTCGGGTGTCTGCGTGGCCGGGGTTTCGCGAAAGGATCTCGCACTTCGACATCAGCTGCCGGGTGTGTCACGTGTGTCACGGTTCACCTTCTTTTGTTTCTCGTTAGCGATGATCCGAGAGGCGTGGTTGGTGTCCGAGGTCGACGCTTCTCGTGTGCTCGCGACAGACGGCCGGCCTGAACGGTCGGGTTTGCGCTCAAGTCAGCCTGACCGCCGGGTCTGACGCGGCGCGGATGTCCGCGCCGCGTCAGACCCGCGTCCCGCGAGTCAACGACAATGCATCAGGAGATCATCGATACGCTCGGGGCGACGCCCACATCGGCGCCAGGTCAGGAGCCGCACGCCCCGCAGACCTTCGGCAGCTCGAGGGGACGCTCGGTCGCCAGGTTGATGCCGGGCTTGTCCAACGCGATGTCGTTGAGTTCCCACTTCGACATGATCTTGCCGTAGGTGCCGTCCGCGATGATCGCCTCGAGCGCACCGAGCAGGGCCTTGGCGGTGTCGTCGGCCTGAAGGCCGACCACGATACCGACGTAGGTGCGCGACAGCAGCGGGCTCGGGATGATCTCGAAGTGGCCGCCGCTGGCCTTCGCCTGCCACACTCCAGTCGCCGTGTTGGTGAAGGCGAAATCGATCCGACCGGACTGCAGTGCGGTGTTCTGGTCGCCGGCGGTCGGGAAGTTGGTGATCTGCAGCGCGGCCTTGCCCTCCGACTCGCAGTTCTTCGAGAACAGCTTGGCGTCTTCGACGAACTCGGTTCCGGTCTGAACGCCCGCCTTCAGCCCACACGTGGTCAGGGGGTTCTTCGTGATGCCGTGCTTGTTCTCCGACGTCGTGATGACGCTCTTGGTGGCGTAGGCATAGTCGACGAACTTCACCGTCTTCTGACGCTCCAGGTTGTCGGTGATGCACTCCATCGCCGCATCGAACCGACCGCTCTGCACTCCGGGCAGCAGGCCGTCGAAGGCGATCGCCTGCTGGCGGATGTCGACGCCAAGTCGCGGCGCCATCGCCATCAGGATGTCGTGGTTGAAGCCATCGATCTGCCCTGACTGGTTGGTGAAGTCGCACGGCGGGTACTGCGGGTCGGTCCCCACGGTGAGGACACCGGCGTCCCGCACCTTCTGCGGCAGCAGTTCATTCAGCTTCGGGACAAGCTGAGCGTTGTCCTTCGGCGTGTCGGCCTCCGCCCCGCAACCGCTCAGCAGGAGCGCGGTGGCGGCAAGCAGGGAGAGGGTGGCGGTCACTACACGGCTTTTCGGCATCGATGGCTCCTGGTGGGCTACTCGAGGCTGGCGTGAAAGAATTCATTCAGCGCTGGCGGAACGGTATCCCCTTCCATGCAGCACGGCAACCCCCTCGCGCATGCGATCTGAAGATGTTTCGCAGACGCAACACAGCCGTCTCCAGGTCACCCTTCTGGAAGAACGATGGGTAACCGAATGAGTGTGATGGGTTACGGTGAGGGACGTCTATATTAGGTGATCGACAAACAGGCCATCCCGCCACGATCGCGTGGTGTGCGCCAATGCGAATACAGCAGGGATGATGCCCGCGCATTCTAGCCATCGAGATTAGCCGATGTGACGCCGACCGTACTGGCTCCGCTGCGGCAACTCGGCCACCCGGTCAGCGGCCTGCCAGAAGTTCCCCGCAAGCTCGTTCCCGGCATCGACATGATCACCGTCGAGGGCGACATGGCCGTCGATCACCACATGACTCACCGCAACCGAGGCGGGGAGCACCAGGTGTACTCGTCACGCCCCGTCCGTCCCAGCGGATGCGGGACGATACGGTGTCGATCGAGACCATGTCTGCGCGCTGCCCCACCTCGATGGAACCGGCGTCGGTAACGCCGAGAGACCCATGGGCCACGCCGACGCCGAGAAGCTCTGACCCGGATCCGCGGTTAGGGATACGACACCGTGTGGTATAGACGAACGGATGCCTTGCCAGCAGGGACAATTGGGGTTGTCGAGACACCAATCGGTCGCTGTGGGAAGGACACCCGTTCGGTGAAGAAGGTACCTGGTTTGGCTGGGCGGGTGCGGGTCGGCGCTCCGGACGCGTCACTAACCCCGGTGTCGGGTGTGGCGGTGGTGGCCGAGTTGGTCGGCCGGCTGGGCGTGACCGCCGCGTTGGACGACGCTGTGGGCCAAATCAAGCAGCGGGACCGAGGACTGTCCGGGGGTGAGTTCCTGGTCGCGTTGGCGCAGGCGCAGATGTGCGGCGCGCAGTTCTGGATCGGGTTGGACCATCGCCGCGCTGATAGGGCCGGGGAGGCGTTGTCAGCTGTGGCCACGCCGGCCTCGACCACCGCGGTGGGGTTGGCCGAACGGTTCGGCCCGGCCCAGTTCGCCGGGATCGAGGAAGGGATCGGGGAGATCGCCTGCCGGGTGATCGGTTTACTGCCGGCCGCTCGGCGGGCGGTGCTGCGCACCGGTGGGGCCACCATCGACCTGGACGGCACCGATGTCGAGGTGTACGGGGCGATGAAGGAAGGGATCGCCTACAGCTACAAGGGCGCCCGGGCCGGGCGTCCGCACGTGGCGACGTGGGCCGAGGCCGGGATGGTGACCGCCGCGGACCTGCTCGCCGGTGATGAGGACCCCCGCCCCGGCGCGGGCTCGCTGATCGAACGCAGCGTGGCCACCCTACACGCGGCGGGGGTCACCACCCGACCGAAAGTCCGCGGCGATGTGGGCTACTTCGCCAAGGACATCGCGCAGGCCGCGGTCGAGGCCGGCTGCGACTTCTCGTTGGGGGTGACCCGTAACCCCGCGGTCTGGCGAGCCGCCGCAGCCATCTCCGAAGACGCGTGGACGAAGGCGAGGCGAATGAAAGGCGCCCAGGTCGCCGTCTGTGACTACGCCCCGGCCGGTTGGCCACCCGGCACTGTGACCGTGGTACGCCGGGTCAAGGTCGGGCCTGTCCGATTTTCTCGATTTTCTGTGTAACGTCCTATCCTGTCTAACTATCGGACATCGACGGAAATGCGGCGGGAAGAAGATTTCCAGTGAGTTCAGGGCCTGCTTCCAGCCGTGCACGCCGGCGCCTTCGACCAGTCTGGGCGGAGCGGTGCGGGTGCCGGCGGGCTTGCCGGCCTCGGCGGCGCGCTGGCGGGCTCGCTTGTCCTCGATGTCGGCGATGGCCAGCCAGATCAGCTTGACCACGGCGTCATCGGTCGGGAAGTGCCCGGGCGTCACAGGTGTAAGGCGACCATCGACTACCTCGACGAGCACGTTGTCCCGGACCCCGCAGTGTGTGCTCGACCCGATCCATGCCCGCTCCGACAGGAACGAGGTGCTCACGTTCGGACACCTCGCACCTTCGGCATCTGCGGACCCGTCCGATGCCTCCGTGACATCAGCCCGAGTGCCTTGCCGCTGCGACGTCCCCGTCCTGCGTGATCTGGTCGCGGATCCGATGCGCGAGTTCAGCAAATTCCTGGCTGTACTTCACGTCGGCAAGCCTCGGCCTCGGAATGTCGACGTCAAACCGTCGGGAGATCCGCCCGGGACGGGCAGACATCACGTAAACGGTGTCGGACAGGAGGACCGCTTCCTCGATGGAGTGCGTCACGAAGATCACAGTCTTGTGCGACTTCTCCCAGATCGAGAGCAGCAACGCACTCATGTCATCGCGAGTCAGGGCGTCAAGAGCTCCGAAGGGTTCATCCATCAGCAGGATGTCGGGGTCGTTGATCAGAGCTCGGCAGATCGAGACCCGCTGCTGCATCCCCCCGGAGAGTTCGAACGGATACTTGTTCTCGAATCCGGCTAGGCCAGCGATGGTCAGCAGCTCTCTAGCATGCTCACGCTTCGACTCCGGGATCCGGCCCTTCAGCTGGACCGGCAGAAGCACATTGTCGAGCAGACGGCGCCACGGCATCAATGCAGCAGATTGAAAGACCATGCCGATGGTGCTGTTCACCATTTCCTCGGTACGTTCGATCCGTCCCGACGTGATGCCCTCGAGACCGGAAATCATCCGAAGCAGAGTGCTCTTTCCGCATCCGCTGGGCCCGACCAGGGAAACGAACTCACCCGGTCGAACGGTCATGGAGACGTCATCGAGGGCAACAACGTCCCCGCTCCTGGTATTGTAGGTCTTGGAAACCGCAGAGATTTCGATCATTGACAATCCTAAGGTTGGGCCCTCAACGCGTCGAGCGGCTAGTACCGGCGTTCCCACGGCGCGATGACTCGCCCGACCGCTTCGATGACGTAGAAGAAGACGATTCCCACTAGGGCCAGAATCGGGAACGTTGCGAACGCGCGCACCGTCTCCATACGGGCGCTAGAAGACGCGATCAGGTATCCAAGTCCCGACGTTCCGGACATGAATTCACCCACGACCGAACCGATCAGGGCTAGCGTGATGGCGACCTTCGCCCCTTCGATGATGTAGGGGATCGCATTTGGGAATCTGAGATACAAGAACTCTTGGTGGCGCTTGGACTTTAGCGACCTGTAGAGATTCATGATGTCGCCATCGAGCGACTTCATCCCAAGCACCGCGTTGAGCACGATCGGAAGGAACGAGATCAGCACGGTCAGCGTTATCTTCGGCGCGTCGCCGAACCCCATCCACACGACGAGCACCGGCGCGACCGCAACCTTGGGAATCACCTGGCTGGTGATGATCAGCGGGAACAGCGCCCGCTCGACGCGCTCGGACGCCACGAGGATCACCGCCAGCCCCAGCCCCAGCACCATGGCGATCGCGAAACCTGCGAGCGTGACGTAGGCCGTCGACAGGGTGTTGGTGGCCAGCACACGGTAGTCCTCGACCATGTACTCTGCGATCGCACTCGGCGCCGGCAGCAGGTACTCCGCCGTGTCCGTGACTCGGACGTACAGCTCCCATGCGCCGATGATCGCGATCATGGTGAAGGTCGGCGACACCCAGGACCGGCCACGCGTGTCAGCGCGTGGGCCCTGATCGATCGCAGTTTTCGTTGACATGATCTGGTCTTCTCCTACTTGGTTCTGCGCCGCAGCCTGTCGCTCGATCATCGAGTGGTCTCGGCCGGCATCTGGCATGGGGCGAGGTCGTGGTCGCTGGGCGAGCAGTCGCCGCCAGCGACCGCGACCTGTCGAGCCCTAGTGGACCTCGACGTACTTATTCGTGAAGTAGCGCGACGGATCCGACAGCGTGACTCCGAACGAGTCCTCTGCATTGCGCACGGTCGCTGCAATGTCGTCGTCCGTGAAGGTGTACCGGGTCGCTTCATCTTTGATGATGCACGGAATTACCTCGTCAACCAATAGGTCCAGTTCGGTGCGCTCGGTCACGTCGGGAACGTTTGCCTTCAGGCCAGCAACTGCGGCTTTCGGGTCGTCGATAGTCAGTTGAGTCGCCTCGGTGAATGCAGCCACGAACCCCGCGACCGTTTTCTCGTCCTTGTCGATGACCGATCGCGCAACAACGAGGCTGAATCCAACAGCGTCGAGTCCGTGATCGGCCAAGGAGAAGAACCCGACATCGACTCCCGCTGCCTTGCCTCCTCGGATCGCACCCATCTTCGACTGTGTGGAGCACGGGATCATGTCGACGCGGCCAGCAAGAAGCGCGGACTGCTGGGTCGCTGCATCGGTGATCACTTCCTTAATCGCCGAAGCTGCATCAATACCGTTGCGCTTCAGGAGCGACTTGAGACCCAACGTGAACGCATCGTTTTCCACAGTGCCCAAGGTGGCGCCCTTAAAGTCCTCCAGCGAGTTGATCTTGACCTTCCTCTCGTTGAAGCAAATTCCTCCTGGGTACTTCTTCATGTACGCCGCAACGTTCACAACCTCAGCCCCCTTGCCGATAGCGACCAGCGCTGCGGTAGTGTCGATCAGGGCGAACTGCGCACTGCCGGCTCCGACTTTCAAAGCCGCGTCCAGCGACCCCTTGCCGGGCTCGACCTTCACGTCGAGGCCGTGCTTCTTGAATAGGCCCTGGTTTAGGGCGACGTACAACGGCGCGTGCTGGGCGGACGGGACCCAGTTGGTCGTGACCGTCACCTTCGTCAGATCGCCGCTGCCACCATCAGATCCCCCACCGCACCCCGAGACTGCCGCTACGAGACCCAGCGCGAGCACTGCGGCCCACGCTCGCTTTCGAGCGGTTCGGTTCATCAACCATTTCACTTTCTTCTCCTCAGTTCTGTGGGTGCGCGGCCCCGTGAAAGGTCGTCGCTCCTTGTGCCCCGAAGGTTCGGTCGTCGGTCTGGTCCGGCCGACCATCGTCGCCGATCGCTCGGCTCACTGATCTGCGAACAACCTCACTCCGACCGCGAAGCGCTCGAAGCGTTCGAGCCCTTTTCGGGGTGGGGAGATCGGTTGATCCTGGATTCGATCTTCTATGTGCTGCGGTCGGGCTGTCCGTGGCGGATGCCGCCTCGGGATCTTGCGCCGCCGAACGGGGCGCATCGCTGGTCTACGACGTGGCGCAGGAACGGGACGTGAGACGCGCTTTTATGACGAGCTTCGTCGGCAGGTGCGGGTGACGGCCCGTCGTGAGCCAGATCCCACCGCGGCTCGAGTGACTCACCGCCAACTCCGAGGCGATAATCGAAATCGCGATGACTTGACTCATGACGATACGTCTCGCCCGCGAGAACGTTCGCTAGAGCGACGCCGCCGAGTGCGAAGCGGCCCGACGCCCCAACGACGAACTCAACAAGCAATAGTCAATATTTTCTGAGGGCGACCAGATTCCACGAGCATCGGCCCAGAAAAGACGCGGAGGTGGAGTGCACACCATTTTGTGCCCACTCCGTGGCGAGGCCACCCCATACGGCAGAAGCGGAAAGCTGTCGGTCAGGCGTTGGCGTCCAGTGGACCACCCACGATGTCGATGAACACCCCGTCGAGGACCTCCGCGGCAACGGCCTCCATCTCCCCCGCCATAATACGGTCGTCCTTGAGGAATTCGGCCTTGGAGCGCACAAGGTCGTAGGTGGGGCGATTCGCCGGCGCTGCGGCCCCGCCGTTTCTCAGGTCCAGACCCTGGGCAGCACACAGCAGCTCAATCGCGATGATGTACGCCGCGTTGCGCACCATGGGCCCAAGGCGCACGGATGCATGCGTCGCCATGCTGACGTGATCCTCTTGGCCGGCGGAGGTCGGAATACTGTCGACACTGTTCGGAGTCGCCTTGGCCCGATTCTCCGCGACGAGCGCGGCACTGGTGACCTGAGCCATGATAAATCCCGAGTTCAGGCCCGCATTGCCAACCAGGAACGGCGCCAATCCGCTCATGGAGGCGTCCATGAGCATTGCCTGGCGGCGCTCGGAGATCGACCCGATCTCGCAGATCGCCATGGCGATGATGTCCGCCGCGTAAGCGATGGGCTGGCCGTGGAAGTTGCCGCCCGACAGGACGACATCATCGTCGGGGAACATCAGTGGGTTGTCGGAGACCGCGTTGACCTCCTGCTGGACCGTGCGCGCGGCGAACGTCAGGAGATCCAGCGCTGCCCCCATCACCTGTGGCTGGCAACGCAGGCAGTACGGATCCTGGAGCCGACGTCCCTCGAACTCCACGTCGAGGACCGCACTGTCGGCGACCAGGCGGCGCAGGAGGCCTGCGACCCGGATCTGGCCAGCGTGCCCGCGGACCTGCTGGATGCGGTCGTCGAGAACGACCTGCCGGCCCGCCGTCGCCTCCAGCGTCAGCGCACCTGCGGCCAGGCCGGCGTTGAAGACGGCCTCGGCGCCGAACAGTCCCCGTAGGGCGATGGCGGTGGATGCCTGAACGCCGTTCAGGAGTGCCACCGCCTCCTTGGGGCCCAGCTCGACGGGAGTCAGTCCGACCTTCGCGAGGCCCTCTACGGCGTTGTAGGTGACGCCGTCGATCCGGACACGACCCTCTCCCATCAGGGCGCCGGCGAGGTGCGCCAGCGGCGCCAGGTCTCCCGAGGCTCCGACGGAGCCCTGCGTCGGGATGACAGGCAGCACGTCCGCGTTGATCATATCCACGAGCATCTCCGCGGTCTCGACGCGGATGCCGGAGTGCCCGCGCGCAAGACCGATGAGCTTGATGACCATGATGGCGCGGACCGTCTCGTCGGGAAGCGGGTCGCCCACCCCGACCATGTGCGACAGCACCGACCGGCGTTGCAGCTCCAGGAGGTCCGAGGGTGAGATCCGTCGGTCCGCCAGCTTACCGAAGCCGGTGTTCACCCCGTAGACCACATCTCCGCGGCTGATCGCGTCCAGGATCACCTGGTGCGCGCGTCGCAGGTTCTCCACCGCCTGAGGACCGAGCGCCACCCGGACAGGGCCCCGGAACACGGGACGAAGCGTATCGAGGCTCAAATGCTCGCCGGTGATCGTGATGGTGCTCACGATGATCATCCTCCTGTTAGCTGATCTCTTCAGGCTCACATTCGACGGCGACCCAGCGACGAGAGCGACGGCAGCGACAGGTCGCCCGGCGACTGGCACCCTCGACGTCGAGCGAGGACCTTGCCCTGGTTGCAGAAAGGCATTCATCTGCCTCGGGCACCGTATCTCACGCTATGCAGGGCGGGCAACCTCCGTTATGTTGCCTCCTGTGACCCACTCCCGTGCCGTCGTCCTCGCCTCCCGACCCGTCGGCGAGCCCGCCCGCTCGAACCTTCGTCTCGAGACGCGCGAGCTCCCGGCCGTCGCCGACGGCCAAGTCTTGCTGAGGACGATCTACCTCTCGCTGGACCCGTACATGCGTGGCCGGATGAACGCAGCGCGTTCCTACGCCAAGCCGGTGGAGGTTGGCGAGGTGATGGAAGGCGGCACCGTCTGCGAGGTACTCGAGTCGGCGTCGCCTTCCTTCAGCCCCGGCGACATCGTCCTCGCGCACTCCGGCTGGCAGACCCACGCCGTGCAGGACAGTCAGTCCCTGCGCAGGGTCGACCCGGCCAAGGCACCTATCTCGACCGCTCTCGGAGTGCTCGGCATGCCAGGTTTCGCGGCGTACGTCGGACTCACCGAGATCGGGCGCGTCCGCGCGGGCGAGACGCTCGTGGTGGCGGCCGCGACAGGGGCCGTCGGGTCCGTCGTCGGCCAGATCGCCAAGATCCAGGGCGCCCGTACCGTCGGCATCGCGGGCGGCGCCCGCAAGGTGGCATGGCTGCGCGAGCTGGGATTCGACGTCGCCCTCGACCATCGATCCCCCACCTTCGAGAACGAGCTGAGCGAGGCCGTTCCGGACGGAATCGACATCTACTTCGAGAACGTCGGCGGCGCCGTGTGGGACGCCGTCTTCGATCACCTCAACGATTTCGCACGGGTCCCCGTCTGCGGCCTGATCTCTCAGTACAACGAGACGTCGGCGCCGACTGGGCCCGACCGGCTCCCGCAGCTGATGAGCGCGATCAACATCAAACGACTCGTCGTCCGCGGTTTCACGCAGCGAGACTTCATCTCGACCCACTACTCCGACTTCCAGCGCGACATGTCGGCCTGGCTTTCCGCCGGTCGGATCAAGTACCGAGAGGATTTCGTCGACGGGCTCGAGAACGCCCCTGACGCGTTCTTCGGCCTCCTGAAGGGGAAGAACTTCGGGAAGCTCATCGTCAAGGTCGCCGACGACCCCACGCGCCCCGCACCGCCCGTGCCGTGATGCGCTGGTCGCCGACGGCCTCGATCAGTCCTCGAAGACCACGAGGTCGGTGGCGTGTCGCTCAAAGCGCTCGAGCCCGTCCTGTGAGGCTCCGGGGTTGGAGTCGGCCATGGCGTGAAGGAGCGCGGACGAGGCGATGTTCATCGCTGCGGACGTGTCGAAGAGCAACCCACTCCCGAGCCTGACGGTGATGAGCTCGTCGGTCTCGTGCCCGACGGTCGCAAACGACTCGTCACTGAGAACCGCGGCCTTGAGCCCGATCTGCCTCGCATAACGCACCAGGTCACAGGCTTCTCGCGGGTAGCGCGGGAGGATGAACGCCAGGCACCAGGTGCCCCCCTCCGCCGCCGCACGAGCAAGGCTCTCCTTGGCCTCTGTGTCGCCGCGGTCGATCACAGAGATGTTCGGGTGCACCTTGGCACCGAGGTAGGCAAAGTGCTGGGCGAACGAACGCGAGATCCGCAGCCCGATGACCGGCAGCCGCTGCGAGGACATGAGGGCGGACCCGACCCGAGAAATCTGCTCTTCGAGGGTGACCGACTGGCCGAGCCACTGTAGATTGGCCACCTCGGCCCCGATCGCCTCGGCCAAAGGACTCGCGCTCTCGCCTTCGGGCGGAAGCGTCGACATCTCAGAGCGGGCCCACTTCTGGAGCGCTCGCTTGAAGTCCGAGAACCTGGCGTAACCGAGCGCGGCCGCGAACCGTGAGACCGAAGGTTGGCTGACGCCGACCTGCCGAGCAATGCTCTCGCTGGTGAGGAAGGCCGCAGCATCACGGTGATCGATCACATAACGCGCGATTCGTCGTTGCGCAGGCGATAGCCGGGCGTTGGTCAAGCGCTCATAGACGTCGGCCGGCGCCGGGGCCGCAGTGGCGGTCATGTCAAGCATCTCCTAGCGCGGATCAAACACGAGTGGGCGGGTGTGACGCCTCGGCAGTAGGGCCGGTCTCCCGGAGCAAGCGACACGGGTGATGTTCAGGTGCGCGAAGTTCTGGACTGCGCGCGACGTTGAAGGAACCAAGGCACAAAGAGTCATGCTCATCTTTCACCCCTTCCTCCCGGAACGCGAGACTCAGGCGACAGTCGACCCGCCGAGCCGAGCTGAATAGCTCTATGCATACTACTAGCCTCGATGATTCGCGCCTGACGTCGGCTCGTTCCGCCCGGCGGACCTGAGCACTGATGGTCGATGTCGGGGGCTCCGGGCATGGTGGCAGGGCCGTCTGTCGCAGCGGCGGGCGTAATCTCCCGGGGTCCTCCGGGTTGTTGGGGCAGCGGCTGGGCTGCTCAGCCCGGGGGCGGGGATGGCCGTGATCCGGTGGAACGCGGTGGTGGATCTGTTCGGCCCGGGGCCAGCTGGAGGCGATGCGTAAGCCAGTGGCGGCGTTGGCCGTGGACGAGGCGGGCGGCGGTGTGCGGGATCCGGGTAGCGCAGCCGCTTCGGTTCAGCTTTGGCCAGGTCGCCGTCGAGGCCGATGAGTTGCAGCCACGCGACCAGGTCGACGGCGATCGCGGCAGCGCTGCACCAGGCCCGGTGGATGGCGAGCTCGCGCGAGGGTGGCCGGCGCAGGCCGGTGTCCTTGGCGCAGCGGATCCGGTCCTCGACGCGGGCGTGGGCCCGGTGGCGGGCCTCCAGCCACTGCAAGGCGCCGCTGGTGGTGTTGGTGACGAACGCGGGTGTGGCGCCACCCATCGCGCTCCGCGAACAAGACCAGTTGGGCGCGGGGTGGGGGCGTTCTCGCCGGACGATGACCCGCATCCCGGCCGGCCAGCCCCGCAGGTGTCGCCGATCGACCAACCCAGGGAACACTCCACGGCGCGGCGGACGGTGTGACGTCCGGCCAGCCAGTCCAGCACTGCTGGAACCCGAAGAAGCGCTTGTGGTGGCCGCAGGGCAAGGTCACCCACTACCAGATCGAGGTGAGTCTGAACCTGGTCGCCGACACGGCATCGGCCTGCCACAGGGCCCGTGAATCAACGCCTACGCCGAATTTTTCGTCTGCCTCGCTGCAGCGTCCCCAACGTGGCGCGTTCGGTTCACCTCGGACGCTGGAGGGACTCCAGCGGCGACGCATAGGCGGGAGCCGGGAAGGTCCCAGGGGTCCTTCCCAGCTCCCAGCACGCCGCCATCCGCAGTCAGACAACCGGCACGTCGGACTTTCGGTCCGGACCGAGGTGGCGGGCGTACGCGCCGTTGGTGAAGAACGCCGGCAAGTCCTCACCGAATGCGGTTTCCTCGACGATCTGCGCGGCCCGCTCGGCACGGTCCCGGTCGGGGCCTTCGCGTCCCGCGGCCAGGGCGGCAAGTTCCTCCGCGAGGATCGACCGGACCAGTTCCTCTGTGACGCAGCCGCCGCCGGCCAGCGGAGTGCCGTGGTACAGCCACTGCCAGACCTGGCAGCGGGCGATCTCGGCGGTCGCCGCGTCCTCCATCATGTTCCACAGTGCCACCGCGCCCACGCCGCCGAGCCAGGCGTCGATGTAGTGCAGCGCGACCGCGATGTTGCACCGGAGTCCCTCCGCGGTGACCTGGCCCGGGGTCTTGTCCACGGCCAGCAGGTCGGCGGCGGTGACGCTGACATCGTCGCGAAGTCGATCGAGCTGGTTCGGGCGGTCGCCCAGCACCGCGTCGAACTCCTCCCGGCAGGTCTCGACCAGGCCCGGGTGGGCAACCCACGAGCCGTCGAACCCGTCGCCGGCCTCCCGCCGCTTGTCCGCCCGCACCCGGTTGAGTGTGACCTGGTTGACCTCCGGGTCCCGGCTGGGGATGAAGGCGGCCATCCCGCCGATGGCGTGCGCCCCACGCCGGTGACAGGTACGCACGAGCAGTTCGGTGTAGGCGCGCATGAACGGCACCGTCATGGTGACGTCGGATCTGTCCGGCAGGGCGAAGTCCGGCCACTGACCGAAGTTCTTGATCACGCTGAAGATGTAGTCCCACCGCCCGGCGTTCAGTCCCGCCGAGTGCTCGCGCAGCTCGTACAGGATCTCCTCCATCTCGAAGGCGGCGGTGATCGTCTCGATCAGCGTGGTGGCTCGGATGGTGCCGTGCGGCAGGCCGAGATACCGCTGCGCGAAGACGAAGATGTCATTCCACAGCCGCGCCTCCCGGTGGCTCTCCAGCTTCGGCAGGTAGAAGTACGGTCCGGCGCCGGCATCGAGCTGCCTGCGAGCGCAGTGGAAGAGGTAGAGCCCGAAGTCGACGAGGCTGGCCGAGATCGGCCGCCCGTCCACCGCGATTCCCTTCTCCACGAGGTGCCAGCCACGCGGCCGGACCACGATGGTGGCCAGCTCGTCGCCGAGGGCGTACCGCCTGCCGCGTGGGTCGGTGAAGTCGATCCTCCGGTCGAGGGCGTCGATCAGGTTGAGCTGGCCGCTGATGACGTTGTGCCAGGTCGGCGCGGTGGCGTCCTCGAAGTCGGCGAGCCACACCTGCGCGCCGGAGTTGAGCGCGTTGACGGTCATCTTGCGGTCGGGCGGTCCGGTGATCTCGACCCGCCGGTCGATGAGGCCGGGTGCCGGCGGGGCCACCCGCCAGGTGGGGTCGGCGCGGATGTCAGCGGTCTCCGGAAGAAAGTCGGGCAGCTGGCCGGTGGCGTACCGGTCGCGGCGGGCCCGCCGGGTGTCGAGCAGGGCCACCCGGCTGGCGGCAAACTCGTCGTCCAACCCGACCAGGAAGGCGAGCGCTTCGGCGGTGAGAACCTCGCCGAACCGCTCGGCCATCGGGCCGATGACCTCGTACCTCATGCGAACTGCTCCTCCTCGGTCGAGCCCCGCAGGGCGGTGGTCTCGGCGGCTGGGTTGAGTACCGTGCTGATCAGGTCGAAGTAGCCGGTGCCCACCTCGCGCTGGTGCTTGACGGCGGTGTAGCCGGTCGCCTCGGCGGCGAACTCCCGCTCCTGCAGCGCCACGTAGGCGGGCATTCCGTCACTGGCGTAGCCACGGGCCAGGTCGAACATCGAGTAGTTGAGGGCGTGGAAGCCGGCCAGGGTGATGAACTGGAACTTGTAGCCCATGTGGCCGAGCTCCCGCTGGAACTTCGCAATGGTCGCGTCGTCGAGGTGTTTGCGCCAGTTGAACGACGGCGAGCAGTTGTAGGCGAGCAGCTGGTCCGGGTACTGGTCCTTGATCGCCTCGGCGAAGCGACGGGCCACCTCCAGGTCCGGCGTGCTGGTCTCCATCCAGAGCAGGTCGGCGTGCGGGGCGTAGGCCAGGCCACGGGCGATGCACGGCTCGACCCCGTTTCGCACCCGGTAGAAGCCCTCGGCGGTCCGCTCGCCGGTGACGAACGGCCGGTCCCGTTCGTCCACGTCGGTGGTGAGCAGCGTGGCCGCCTGCGCGTCGGTGCGGGCGATGACCACTGACGGCACGCCGGCGACGTCGGCGGCGAGCCGCGCCGCCTCGAGGGTGCGAATATGTTGGCCGGTGGGGATGAGCACCTTCCCGCCGAGGTGGCCGCACTTCTTCTCGGCGGCGAGCTGATCTTCCCAGTGCACCCCCGCCGCGCCCGCCGTGATCATCGCAGTCATCAGCTCGTAGGCGTTGAGCGGGCCGCCGAAACCGGCCTCCGCGTCGGCGACGATCGGCGCCAGCCAGTCCGTTCCCGCCGTCTCGCCCTCGGCGGTGGTGATCTGGGCTGCGCGCAACAGGGCGTTGTTGATCCGGCGCACCACCATGGGCACCGAGTTGGCCGGGTAGAGGCTCTGGTCGGGGTAGGTGTGCCCGGCGAGGTTGGCGTCCGCGGCCACCTGCCATCCGGAGAGGTAGATTGCCTTGAGGCCGGCCCGGACCATCTGCACGGCCTGGTTGCCCGTGAGCGCGCCTAGGGCGTGGATGTAGTCCTCGCTGTGCAGCAGGCGCCACAGCCGGTCCGCCCCGTGCCGGGCAAGGGTGTGCTCCTCCTGGATCGCCCCGCGCAGGCGCACCACGTCCTCCGCGCGGTAGCTGCGCCGCACCCCCCGCCAACGCGGATCGGTCTCCCACTCGGTACGCAACCGCTCAACGGCGTTCTGCATGATGTTGTCCCCCTCGGACGTCGACGACGCCGGCAATCCGGACGCCCCCGCGGTGCGGCGTCGACCCGATGGCCGGTTCCGGTGTGCCGCCCACGGTCACACGGTGCCCACGGTGGGGTCGAGGGACGGAACAGGCCAATTTCTGAGAATTTCCCGCGTCGTCTTGCGAAGTTGTGAACGGGTATATTCACATCCTGCCAATGCTGTCCGACCTGCCAACGACCAGCGGGGAGGTGATGGCGATCACCAAGACCTTCGGCGGCGCCCGACTGCGCCGGATGCGCGAGGACCGAGCGCTCAGCCAGGCGCACCTGGCGCGCCTGCTGAACATTTCGCCCAGCTACCTCAACCAGATCGAGCACGATGCGCGGCCGCTGACCGTCCCGGTGCTCATCCGCATTACCGAGGTGTTCGGCGTCGATCCGACCACCTTCGCCCCCCGGGACACGCCGAGACTGGTCGCCGGGTTGCGAGAGGCTCTCCCCGGTCGGACGGGCGTCGCCGATCTCACGGAACTCGCTACCCGGCTGCCTGAGGTCGCAGAGGCGGTCATCGACCTGCATCGCCGGTACCGGCAGGCGGACGAGCAGCTCGCCGAGCTGCTGGGCAATCGCGAGGCGATCGGCCACAGCCCCCACGACCAGGTGACCGAGTTCTTCTACCGCCGGCAGAACTACGTGCCGGACCTGGACGAGGCGGCGGAGCGGCTGGCCGCGAGCATCGGGCTCCGCCGTGGCGAGGTCGGCGCCGCGCTGCAGGACCGGCTGGCCCAGCGGCACGACGTTCACGTGCGCCGCGACGACGCCAGTTCGCTCGGCGACGAACTGCACCGCTACCGTCCGCAGACCCGCACCCTGCACCTGTCGACGTCGCTGCGGGCCGGACAGGAGGCCATGCGGATGGCGGCGCAGATCGCGCTGCTGGAGTTCGCCGACGTGATCGACGAGATCGTGGAGGAGGAACAGTTCGACGAGACGCAGACCCAGATCCTCACCCGGGTCGGGTTGGCGAACTACTTCGCCGCCGCGCTGATCCTGCCGTACGAGCAGTTCCTGTCGGCGGCAGAGCAGCGCCGGTACGACATCGACCTGCTCACCCAGCATTTCGCGATGGGCTGGGAGACCGTGTGCCACCGGCTCAGCACCCTGCAACGCCCCCGCGCGCGCGGCGTGCCGTTCTCCTTTGTCCGGGTGGACCGGGCTGGCAACATGTCCAAACGCCAGTCCGCCACCGGCTTCCCGTTCTCCAGGACGGGCGGCACCTGCCCGCTGTGGAACGTCTACGAGGCGTTCAGCTCGCCCGGCCGGGTGGTCGTGCAGGTCGCCACGATGCCCGACGGGCAACGCTACCTGTGGATCGCCCGCACCATCACCCGCCACCACGGCGGCTACAACCAGCCGGGGAAGGTCTACGCGATCGGCCTGGGCTGCGAGACCCGGCACGCCGACCGGCTGGTCTACTCCGCCGGAATGGACCTGCAGGCAGCGGGGGCCGCCACACCGATCGGCCCCGGCTGCAAGACCTGCGAGCGGATGACCTGCCCGCAGCGGGCCGCCCCACCGATCAGCCGCCGGCTCGACCTGGACGAGAACCGGAGCACCTTCATCCCGTATCCGTTGAAGGACTGAACCGAGCCTGTCGTGCTGACCCGCTCCGTCTGCGCTACGCGGCCGGCCGGCGGGTGTGCCGGTTGATCAGCCGCTCCAGTTCGGCTCGCATGTCCAGCGTCGTCGCGACGTCCAGCAGCGCCCTCGCCAGCATCGGTGGCGGCTCCCGGTCCGCCAGCACCAGCCCGACGTGGTGCGCGCGCTGGGGCCGGGCTATCGGAATCAATTGCATTCCGTCCGGAACACCGAAGGCGTGCAGCCACGGCTGCGCGATCACCGTCGACCAGCGGTGGGTCGAGACGTGCGCATAGAGCACCGAGATGGTGTCGGACTCCAGCTTCGGCAGAATCGTCACCCCGGCCTCGGCGAAGTGCTGGTTGAGGATGCGGCGGTTCTGCATGTTCGACGGAAGCAGGCACAGCGGCACCTCCGACAACTCGGCCCAGCCGATGCTGTCGCGCTCGGCGAAGGGCCCGCCCTCCGGCGTGAGCAGCAGATAGCGCTCTCGGTAGAGGGGCACGGTGCGGACCGCGCCCAGGGGCTCACCGTCGATGTAGGTGATCCCGACGTCGAGCTCGAACGCCGCCAGTTGGCGTACGATCTGGCGCGACGACAGCGACTCCACCGCGAGCCGCACCAGCGGGTGGCGGGCGGAGAACGGCTCGGTCAGCAGTGCCACCGCCGTCAGGGCGGTCGGGATCGCCCCGATCCGCAGTACCCCCGACAACGCCCCGCGCATCGCCGTCAGGTCATGGCACAGCGCGTCGCGCTCGGCGAGCATCCGACGCGCCGACGCGACGACCCGCTCGCCCTCCGGGGTGAAGCCCTCGAACCGGTGGCCCCGCCGAACGACCTGCACGCCGAGCTCGGTCTCCAGTTTGCGGATCCCCGCCGACAGGGCTGGCTGCGAGACGTGGCACACCTCGGCGGCGCGGGCGAAGTGCCGTACCCGCGCCAGCGCGTCGAGATACTCGAGATAGCGCAGCAGCATCGCCCCGGACTATCCCACCTTCTCCTGCCCTGCCAGCTCCCGGCCCCCGGTGCCCGGCGCCGCGGGCGGCTGCCGGGCCGGCTCGGCCTGCTCCACCAGCACGCGCTCGGCGCCGGCGTAGACGTTCATGCTCGCTCCGCGCAGGAAGCCGACAAGCGTCAGACCCGACTCGACGGCCAGATCGACGGCCAGCGAGGACGGCGCGGAGACCGCGGCCAGCACCGGCACGCCCGCCATCACCGCCTTCTGCACCAGTTCGAAGGAGGCTCGCCCGGACACCATCAGCACGCACCCACGCAGCGGGACCCGCCCGCCCAGCAGGGCCCAGCCCAGCACCTTGTCCACGGCGTTGTGCCGCCCGACGTCCTCCCGGACCACCAGCAGCTGCCCGTCGGCGGTGAACAGCGCCGCAGCGTGCAGCCCACCGGTGGTGTCGAAGACCTGCTGCCCCGCCCGCAGCGCAGCGGGCAGCCCGGCCAGCACCCGGGTGCTGATCCGCACCGGGTCCGCGGCGGGACGGAAGCTGGAGGCCAGCCTCACCGCGTCCAGCGAGGCCTTGCCGCACACCCCGCAGGAGGACGTGGTGTAGAAGTTGCGCTCCACCCCCGGCTCCGGCGGCGCAACCCCGGCCGCGAGCGCGACGTCGAGCACGTTGTAGGTGTTGCGGCCCTCGTCGTCGCGGGACCCGCAGTAGCGGGCGGTGGTGACATCGGCTGCGGCGCGGATGACGCCCTCGGTGAGCAGGAACCCGTGGGCCAGCTCGACGTCGTGTCCCGGGGTGCGCATCGTCACTGCGAGCGCGCGGGCGCCGACCCGCAGCTCGAAGGGCTCCTCGGCGGCGAGGCTGTCCGGGACGCGGTGGGCGCCGGCCGGGGTGACCCGCAGCACAGGCCTGCGGACCGACAACCTGCCCATCAGCACCCCCCGCCGGGCAGCGCGATCAGCCGTACCGGGCCCTCGCCCGGCCCGACGACCGCAATCGCGTCCGCACCGGCGGCGCCGCGCAGCATCGCGCTGCCGACGTGCGTCACCGGCTCCGCGATACCCGCGCGTACCCGGACCGGAATCAGCGTCGTGACGCCGGGACGCCGCGGCAGCCGGGGGCCGCGCGCGGTGCCCAGCGGGGGTGGCCCCTCCCCGCGCAGCCCGGCGAGCACCGGTACTGCCAAGGTCAGGAACGCGACGAGAGCGGCCAGCGGGTTGCCGGGCAGCCCGACGACCAGCCTCCCGTCCGGGAGCCTGGCCAACGACTGGGGGTGACCCGGCCGGCAGGCCACGCCGTCGACCAGCAGCTCCGCGCCGAGCCGCTTGAGACACGGGCGCAGGTGGTCGGCCGGTCCGGCCGAGGACGAGCCCGAGACCAGCAGTACCTGGCCGCTGCCTGCCTCCAGCGCGCCGACCAGCGCCCTTTCCGAGTCCGGCAGCCGGGTGAGGCCGGCCGGCTGCCCGCCCGCCCATCCGATCAGCCCGGGCAACATCGGACCGATCGCGTCGCGCACCGCGCCCGGCCCCGGCAGCCCCCTGCTGCACAGCTCGTCGCCGGTGAGCAGCGCGCCGACCAACGGCCGCGGGTGCACCTCGAGCAGGTCGTTGCCGACTGCGGCGGCCAGCGCGGCCAGCAGGGGCGTGACCCGCGTGCCGACGGGGGCCAGCTGCTCCCCCCGCCGGCACTCCTCGCCCGCCCGGCGCACGTGCCGACCGAGCGGCGCAATCGCCGCCGCGGTCACCGACTGTTCGTAACGAAGGGCCTGCTCGTAGGGCAGCACCCCGTCGGTCCCCTCCGGAACCGGGGCGCCGGTGGCCACCTCACGGGCCTCGCCGTGCCGCAGCGCCGGCCCGGCAGTCTGGCCCGCATCGACCCGACCACGGATCGTCCACGGCGGTGCGCCCCGCACGGCGTAGCCGTCCATCGCCGACCGGTCGAACGACGGCAGGTCGATCAGGGCGAGCAGCGGCCGGGCCAGCGTCGTGCCGACCGCCGCCGCGGGGTCCAGCCGGTTGGGCGCCAGCGGCTCGGCCACCGAGTGGGCCAGCGCCCGTGCCTCATCCCAGTCCACCGTCTCCCCATCCACCCGTTTCCAGCCGTAGCTCGTATCCGTTGTTGCCTGTCCATCGCGGCGGCAGTGGCAGGCTCGGCGGCGCGGCCTTCCGCCGACGAACGTCCGGCCGCAAGAAGCTCACGCCGTCTCGGCCAGCCGGGCGGCGGCCGCCACGGCGAGCGGGTCGAGCCCGTCTCCGCCCTGATCGATGTGCACGAGCAGGGCCGCGCGCAGCCTCGGTGCCCAGAACCTCCGGATGTGGTCGGCCACCGCCGCCACCGCCGCCTCCTGCGGGTGGTGTTGAAACTGCCTGGAGATGTCGTTGGCCATCCGCACGTGCGGTGGGGTCGTGAGGGCGCTCATCGCTCGTCTTCCACGATCGCGACCGGGAGCGCGGGGCGCTCGGCCTCCGCGGCGGCCGTCGCCGTCGCGCTCGCTGGTGTCACCTGCACCGCGGTCACCTTGTACTCCGGGCAGTTGGTCGCCCAGTCGGAATGCTCGGTGGTGACCACGTTCGCCCCGGACTCCGGATGGTGGAAGGTCGTGTAGCAGACCCCGACCGGCATCCGGTCCGACAGCTGGGCACGCATCGTGGTCTGCCCGACCCGGCTGGCGAGGGTGACCCTGTCCCCGTCGTGGATGCCGCGCACCTCCGCGTCGTGCGGGTGGATTTCCAGCACGTCCTCCGGATGCCAGGCGACGTTGCCGGTGCGCCGGGTCTGGGCGCCCACGTTGTACTGGCTCAGGATCCGGCCTGTGGTCAGGATCAGCGGGAAACGCCGCGTGCTGCGCTCCTGGGTGGGCACGTAGTCGGTTCTGTTGAAGCGTCCCCTGCCGCGCACGAAGCCGTCGACGTGCATGATCGGCGTTCCGTCCGGCGCCGCGGCGTTGCATGGCCACTGCACGCTGCCGACCCGGTCCAGCATCTCGAACGAGACCCCGGCGAAGGTCGGGGTGGTCAATGCGATCTCATCCATGATTTGGGCCGCCGACTCGTAGTGCATGGGGTAGCCCATCGCCTGTGCGATCTCGCAGACAATCTGCCATTCCTGCTTCCCGGTGCGGGCCGGCCGCACCGGGCGGACCCGGTTGATCCGCCGCTCGGCGTTGGTGAACGTGCCGTCCTTCTCCAGGAAGGACGTGCCGGGCAGCAGGACGTGGGCGAACCTGGCCGTCTCGTTGACGAACAGGTCCTGCACGACCAGCAGGTCGAGCGCCGTCAGGGCGGCGTGCACGTGCGTGGTGTTCGGGTCGGACTGGGCGATGTCCTCGCCTTGTACGAACAGGGCCCGGAACGACCCGTCCAGCGCCGAGTCGAACATGTTCGGGATGCGCAGGCCCGGCTCGTCGAGCAGCGGTACTCCCCACAGGTGCTCATAGACCGACCGCACACCGTCGTCGGCGACGTGACGATAGCCGGGCAGCTCGTGCGGGAAGGAGCCCATGTCGCACGAGCCCTGCACGTTGTTCTGCCCGCGCAACGGGTTGACCCCCACCCCGGGGCGGCCGATGTTGCCGGTCGCCATCGCGAGGTTGGCCATACCCATGACCATCGTGGAACCCTGGCTGTGCTCGGTGACGCCAAGGCCGTAGTAGATCGCGGCGTTGCCCGCGGTCGCATACAGCCGGGCCGCCTCGCGCAGTTCGGCTGCTGGCACCCCGGTGATCTCCTGCACGGCCTCGGGGCTGTTCTCCGGGCGGGCGATGAACTCCGCCCACTCGTCAAAGCCCTCGCAGCGCTGCGCGACGAACTCGTCGTTCACCAGGCCCTCGGTGACCACCACGTGTGCCATCGCGTTGACAACCGCGACGTTGGTGCCGGGGGCCAGCTGCAGGTGGTGGCGCGCCTCCACGTGCGGAGAACGGACGAGCCCGATACGCCGTGGATCCACCACGATCAACTGGGCTCCCCGGCGTAGCTGCTGCTTGAGCCGGGAGGCGAAAACCGGGTGCGCGTCGGTGGGGTTCGCCCCGATCAGCAGCACGACGTCGGCCTCGGCGACCGAGGCGAAGTCCTGCGTGCCTGCCGAGGTGCCGAACGCCTGGCTCAGGCCGTAGCCGGTGGGCGAGTGGCACACCCGCGCGCAGGTGTCGACGTTGTTGTTGCCGAACGCCGCCCGCACCATCTTCTGGACGACGTAGACCTCCTCGTTGGTGCACCGCGACGAGGTGATCGCACCGATCGCGCCCTGGCCGTGCTCGGCCTGGATCTCGCGCAGCCGCCGGGCGGTGAACGAGATCGCCTCCTCCCAGCTGACCTCCCGCCACTCGTCGGTGATCGATTCGCGCAGCCGCGGGGTGAGCACCCGGTCGGGGTGGGAGGCGTAGCCGAAGGCGAAACGGCCCTTGACGCACGAATGGCCCTCGTTGGCGCCGCCGTCCTTGTAGGGCACCATGCGGACCAGCTCGTCGCCGCGCAACTCCGCCTTGAACGAGCAGCCGACGCCGCAGTAGGCGCACGTGGTGATCACGGTACGGGTGGGCATGCCGAGCTCGACGACCGAGCGCTCCTGCAGCGTCGCCGTCGGGCAGGCCTGCACGCAGGCGCCGCACGAGACGCACTCGGAGCTGAGGAAGTTGTCGGCCGCGGTGCCCGCGGAAACTCTCGAGCCGAAGCCGCGCCCCTCGATCGTCAGCGCAAAGGTGCCCTGGATCTCGTCGCAGGCCCGCACACAGCGCGAGCAGACGATGCACTTGGACGAGTCGAAGTCGAAGTAGGGGTTGGAGCGGTCGGTCGCCCCGTCGAGGTGGTTCTCGCCGTCGAACCCGTAGCGGACCTCGCGCAGCCCTACCACGCCGGACATGTCCTGCAGCTCGCAGTCGCCGTTGGCCGAGCAGGTCAGACAGTCCAGCGGGTGGTCGGAAATGTAGAGCTCCATGACGCCGCGGCGCAGGCGCTCCAGCTTCGAGGTCTGGGTGTGTACGACCATGCCCGGCCCGACCGGGGTGGTGCACGAGGCAGGCGTACCGCGTGCACCGTCGATCTCGACCACGCACAGCCGGCACGAACCGAAGGCCTTCAGGCTGTCGGTGGCGCACAGCTTGGGGATGTCGATCCCGGCCTCCGCAGCGGCGCGCAGCACCGAGGTGCCCGGCGCGACAGCGACCACGACACCGTCGACGGTGAGTTCCACGGTGGCCTCACCGGGAACAGCAGGGGTGCCGAGATCGGGTTCCTTGAGCAGACTCATCGGGTGCACTCCCCCTCGGTGTCGGCGGATCGAACGTCGAAGTCGGTGCCAAAGTGCCGGACCGCGCTGCGGACCGGCATCGGCGTCAGGCCGCCCATCGCGCACAGCGACCCGTCGGTCATCAGCTCGCACAGGTCCTCGAGCAGGACCAGGTTGCGCTCCCGCTGCTCACCGGCCCGAATCCGGTCGATCACCTCAACCCCACGCACGGCACCGATCCGGCAGGGCGTGCACTTGCCGCAGGACTCCTCGGCGCAGAACTCGAAGGCGAAGCGGGCCATCCTGGCCATGTCGACGGTGTCGTCGAACACGACGATCCCGCCATGTCCGAGCATGGCGCCCGCCGCGGCGAACGCCTCGTAGTCCATCGGCAGGTCGAACTGCTCGACCGGCAGGTAGGCGCCCAGCGGGCCGCCGACCTGGACCGCGCGTACCGGCCGGCCGCTGCGGGTGCCTGCGCCGTAGTCCTCGACCAGCTCCCGCAGGGTGACGCCGAAGTCGGTCTCGACGATTCCGCCACGGGCGATGTTGCCGCCGAGCTGGAACACGCTGGTGCCGCGCGAGCGCCCGGTGCCGCGCGCGGCGTAGGCCGCCGCGCCGCCGGCCAGGATCGCCGGAACGGTGGCCAACGAGAGCACGTTGTTGACCACGGTCGGACGGCCGAAGAGCCCTTCCACGGCCGGGATCGGCGGTTTGCTCCGGACCATGCCGCGCTTGCCCTCCAGGCTCTCCAGCATGGAGGTCTCCTCGCCACAGATGTAGGCACCGGCACCGACCCGCACATGCAGGTCGAACCGCAGCGACGAGCCGAGCACCCGCTCACCCAGCCAGCCGTGGGCGTAGGCGATCTCGATCGCGGAGGTCACGGTGGCGACCGCGTCCGGGTACTCCGAACGGATGTAGACGTACCCCTCGGTCGCGCCGGTCGCGTGCGCGCCGATCGTCATACCCTCGATCAGGCTGAACGGGTCGCCCTCCAGCAGCATCCGGTCGGCGAAGGTCCCGCTGTCGCCCTCGTCGGCGTTGCAGCAGATGTACTTCACAGGGTCCTGCGCCTCGAGCACGGTCCGCCACTTGACGCCGGTCGGGAATCCCGCCCCGCCGCGGCCACGCAGGCCGGAGTCGATGACCTCGGCGACGACGTCGGCCGGGGCGAGCTCCAGCGCCCTGCGCAGCCCGGCCAGCCCGCCGTGGGCCTGAAAGTCCCCCACCGACAGCGGGTCGACCACGCCGACCCTGGCGAAGGTGACCCGCCGCTGGTCGCGCAGCCACGGCAGCTGCTCAACCGGACCGAGGCACAGCGGGTGGTCGGTCGGCCCGTCGGTGACTCCGGCCGTGGCCAGCAGGCCGTCGACATCGCCCGGCTCCACCGGCCCGTAGCCGATCCGCCCGGCGGGAGTCGCCACCTCCAGCAACGGTTCCAGCCACAGCAGCCCACGCGATCCGGTCCGCACGACCCGCCACTGGCCCGGCGCGCCCGCCAACTGCTGGGCCACCGCGTCGGCGCCGACCGAGCGGGCCGCGGTGTCCCGCGGGAGGTAGACGGTGACCGGCTCGTTCATCGTGCTTCCTCGCCGTCGCGGTCGGACCGGTCAGCCGCGGGCGCACCCGCTGCCGGGGCGGTACCCGCGCCGTCGGCCGGGGCGGCCGGTGGCCCGCCGGGCCGCTGCCGTGCACTGGTGACGAGGCCGTCCAGTCGGGCGCCGTCGACCCTCCCGTATACGGTGGTCCCGATCTGGACCGAGGGGCCGAGCGCGCAGTTGCCGAGGCAGAACACCTGGTCGAGGGTGACCGAGCCGTCCGCCGTGGTCTGGCCGACGTCAACGCCGATGCTGGTGCGGGCGTGCTCGACGAGCTGGTCGGCACCGACCGACTGGCAGGCTTCCCCCCGGCAGATCCGCACTGTGGTAACGCCGGCCGGGGTGGTCCGGAAATCTCGATAGAAGCTGATCACGCCGTGGATCTCGGCCCGGGAGAGGTTGAGCCCCTCGGCCATGACGCCGATCGCGGCAGGGTCGACGTGACCGAACTCGGCCATCAGTGTGTGCAGGATCGGTAGCAGGGCCGCAGGGTCCCCGCGGTGCGCGGCCACGACCGACCGCACCCGTTCCTCGTATCCAGATCCGCTCACCACGACGCCGTGTGTCATCGGGTCATGTTCCAGGGAGCCGATTGGGCAGGTCAAAGCACTCCTGGCTATCAGCGGATAACTACCATCTATCACCCGTACGAAACACCAGAAGCGGTCAACCGCTCACCGTTGCAGATTCCGCTTCAGCGGTCTCCCGACTTGCAGACCGGCTGACTCGATCACGTGCACGCCTCGCGTCAGCGTCCGCGGCTCCGGGGCTCGATCACGTCGACGACCAGCGTCGGCCACGGCCGTTCCCTCGGTGCCACCCGCGGCCAGGTACGCACCCGCTTCCTGGCCGAGGCGCTGCTGCTGTCCGCCCTCGGCGGGATCGGTGGCGTCCTGCTCGGCGCCGGGGTGACGGCCGGCTACGCCTTCTCGCAGTCGTGGCCAGCGGTGGTGCCGGTGTGGGCGGTGGCCGGCGGGGTCGGTGTGACCCGTGCTGCCCACCGGTACCCCCGGGCCGGGGGACAGCACGCGGGTTCGCCCCTTCACCGGGATGCACAATGGTTTGCCGCTGACCGGGTGTGCCTGCACCTGCGCTTCGATGCCGAACACCTCGTACAGCAGCTCAGGGGTGAGCACCTGCTCGGGTGGGCCTTCGGTGACCAGGACGCCGGACTTCATCACGAAGATGTGATCGGCGTCCTCGGCGGCCATGTTGAAGTCGTGCAGCACCATCGCCACCGTCTTGCCCTGCGCGCGGTTGAGCTCGGCCAGCAGGTCCAGCACCTCGAGCTGGTAGGCGACGTCCAGGAAGGTCGTCGGCTCGTCGAGCAGGATCAGATCGGTGCCTTGGGCCAGGCACAGCGCGATCCAGGCGCGCTGGCGCTGCCCCCCGGAGAGCTGGTCGACGTCCTGGGTTTCGGTGACGACCTCGCCACCGGGCTCGGCGGGCTGAGAAAGAGCTGCGCGGCGATGTCGCGGTTGGCGGCGCCACCGGCCCGCCAGCCGTACGACCTGGCGTTCCTGGGGGTGAGCACGCTGAGCGGGTCACCCGCCCGGCGCGGCGCCGCCGGCACGTCCCCGGTGGCCCGCAGCTCCGCGCGAGCAACAGACCGTCGATGGCGGTGAGCAGGTCGTCGTCCGGGCTGGGCACCGGACCGCGTGCCGACCGGGCCCGGACCGCGCAGCTCCGGGGCCGGACGGTTCGGTGTTAGCATCGACCGACTGCCGCGCGGGATCGGGGCTCATGAACGAATTCGTTGAACTGGGCATCTACACCCAGTTGGCCCGGATCGGCAAGGCGCTGGCCCATCCCGTACGCCTGCGGCTGCTCGATCTGCTCGAGGACGGCGAGATAGAGGTCGATCGGCTGGCGCGTGCCGCCGACGTCAGCCTGAAGAACACCTCGGCGCAGCTGCAGCAGCTCCGGAGCGCCAACCTGGTTGTCACGCGCAGGCAGGGCAACCGGATCTACTACCGGCTTGCCGGGCCCGAGGTGTCCAGCCTGCTGTCCGCGCTGCAGTCGTGTGCCGAGCAGCGGCTCGCCGATCTACGTGAGGCCATCGCCGACCTGCTCGGCGATCCCGACGAGATGATGCCGGTGACCGTCGATCAGCTACGCACGCGCCTCGACGATCCCGGAGTCGTGGTGGTGGACGTCCGGCCCGCGCGGGAATACGCCAGGGGCCACATCCCTGGAGCGGTCAACCTGCCGGCGCAGGAGCTCGAGGCCAGGTTCGACGACATCCCCCGCAACGTCGAGATCATCGCCTACTGTCAGGGGCCGTACTGCGTGCTGTCCCCGGATGTCGTCCGCCTGCTGCGCGATCGTGGATACCCGGCCCGGCCGCTGGCGGGTGGTATGACCCGGTGGGCGCGTGAGGGCGGCACGGTGCAGCGCGGTGGGCAGATCGACGCGGACCGGTGACCGGGCCGTCGGCACCGCCTCGTGGGTTCAGCGCCTGACTCCACCCGGCGGGGCGGCACCGGGAAGCCCCGGAGCCGAGGGCTCCAACGCCGCGGGCTTCGCGAGCCCGTCCGCCGTGGACGGCTCCGGAGGGGACGCATGCGGTTCGACGGCCTGGCGGGGCAGCCGCGGCTCGAGCCGGGTGAGCGTCAGCGCCGAGCCCGCCACGCCAGCCGCCAGCACCAGCCACATCACCGCGGGCGACAGCGCCAGCAGGCTGGTGAGCACCGCTGGCGCCAGGGCCGTCGGGACGGCCCACGAGAGCTGGTACACGGCCAGGTGCCGGCCCCGGGTGTATTCCGGCGCGGCGTTGGCCACGAGGGCCGAGGCAGTCGCGCCGTGCAGGAGTTCGCCCACGGTGAACAGCACGGTCGCGGCGAAGACACCGGCGATGAGGGCGCGGTCGGACGAGACCAGGCCGAGCGCCTCGAACAGTAGAAAAGACATGCAGAAGACAGCCCCGCCGAGCGCCGCCGCCCGGGTTCGCCGGTACCGCGTCAGATACCCGCTGACCGGGATCTGGAGCACCGCGATGCCGATGGTGTTGACCGCGTACAAGACGCCGACAATCGAGTTCGGGGCGCCAAGATCCTGGGTCACGTAGACGGGAAGGCTCACCGACAACACCATGTACCCGAATGCGGTCGGCACGTTCAGCAGGGTGAGGGCCAGAAACGGACGGTTGCGGAAGACCAGGCGGTACCCTCGCCGGATCCTGGCGGTGCTGTCGTGCGCGGGCGGCGGCGCCGCGATGGTTCGCATGAGGCCGGCGGTGACGAGGAAGGCGGCTCCGCTGGTCAGGACGATCGCCTGATAGGCGACGTCCGAGCCCCAGCCCAGGGCGGCGGCCGCGAACAGGCCGCCGAGGCCCAGCCCCGCGTTACGCAGGCTCCGCTGGGCAGCGATCAGGCGGTCCCGGTCGGCGCCGCGGGCGATCTCGGCGACCAGGGACTGGATGGACGGCGGGAAGCTCCCGTCGCCGAGAGCGACGACCGCGACCGCGAAAAACATCGGCACGGGCGAATCTACGAGCGGGTAACACGCGAACCCGGCTGCGCGCAGCAGGTATCCGCCGATCACCACGGCCCGCGCCCCGAGACGGTCCACCAGGATTCCCGCCACGGGATTACTGACCAACGACAGCAGCGCCGCGGCACTCATGATCGTTCCGACCTGGACGATCGGCAGCCCGGTGACGTGGTGGAAATACAGCAGCGAGATCGGCAGGTACATCCCGCTGCCGGTGGCGTCGACGACCATGGCGGTCATGTACCGCAGCCGCATCGACCCGCGGGCACTGCCGGCGTTCATGCCGGCACCACGATCTCGGTCTGGGCCTCGAAGCGGGCGCCCAACAGACGCAGCCGGCGCTCGCACTCCGTGCGCTCGGGTGCCGAGGCGACTGCGGCCACCAGGAAGTCGGAGGATCCCGACGCCGGATCCAACAGCTGCCCCGGCCGCGCGTAGATCCAGAAGTGTTCCAGCCAGTCCTCCTGGGGCGCCTGCGGCACCTGGCGCACGAGCCCGGGCCGCTTCATCATCAGGACCTGGCCGGCCATGCGTGTCGGCACGGGCCGCGGCCCGCCGGCGACCGCTTCCTCCAGCCCGGGTAACGGCAGCCCGGCCTGGGCACGGGTGGCGTACTCGCCGAGGTTCACGCCGAACATGGCGGCGAGGACCTCACGAACCTTCGCCCCGGCCGGGCGGGCGGCGATCTCGCAGACGACCAGCCGGTCGTCCGGCGTGTGGAAGATCTCGGCGTGGAAGGCGTGGTCGCGCAGCCGGCTGCACTCCGGCCGCAGGGCGGCCAGCGCCCCCTCCGTCAGGTCCAGCAGTCGCTTGTTCAGCGGGTCGTCCGTATCGAGGGCGACGTCCACCCGGCTGCCCGCGTCCGTGCCGAACGACGCCAGGTCGTACTGGTACTGCGACGGCCAGCCCAGTACCATGCGGCCATCCACCACCAAGCCGTCGACGTGACACATGCGGCCGGGCACGTACGTCTCCAGCAGCAGGTCGTCGCGAACGCTGCCCGGTTCTGGCCAGGCGGCCGAGAGGTGCTGCTCAAGGGCGTCCGGGTCGTCGAGGATCCGCAGACCAATCGCGTTGTACCCATGGCGATCCTTGCTGACCAGTGGAAAGCCGTGCAGCTCGGCGAAGGCCCGTGCGTCGGCCGCGACCCGCGGCACAGTGTAGCTGGCCGTCTCGATGCCCACGACGCGCAGCCGCGCCTTCATGGTGGCCTTGTCCCGGAAGGGCGCCGTGTCGGACGGCCAGGCGCCGGCCAGCCTGTGCGCCTGCCGCAGCCCGGCCGCTAGGTCGACGTCCGCCTCGTGATGCGCGATCACGGTCTCCACAGCGAACTCGGCCGCCAGGCTCGACGCGCGGCGGCGCAGCGACTCCTGGTCGTCGAACGTGTCCAGGAACTCCAGCCGCCGGTAGCCCAGGTCGTCGTCGGGCACGGTCTCGCCGAACAGCTCCAGCCTGTCCCGGGCAGCGAGCACGACCACGTCACCGGGGTAGTCCCGCAGCCACTGGTCGTACGGAAACGGTTCGAGTGGGTTACGGTGCAGGACGAGTACGGTCATGCCCGCGCCTCCACGACGTCGCTGTGCTGCTCCACGGCCGGGTCCACGACCGCTATCTGGGCGATCCCCGGGCGGCCGCCGTGGCTCACCGTGCGGACCCGGATGTGATCCCGGAGGACTGCGGCGCCGCGGCGGATCGCCGACTCGGGGTCTGGCGCGGTGACCGCCACCAGGCCCAGCCGGTCCCAGTTGTCGCGCAGTTCCCGGATGACGTCTCCCGGGTGCGCGCTCATCCGGACCGTGAGAACGTCCGGCAGCCGCCGCGCGTCCTCCACTCCCTCCACGGATCCGATCCGGCCCGGCTCGGCGACCAGGAACCGGGTGCAGGCGGCCGCTCGCTCCCGGGGGCGGTCCGGAAGCTCCGGCACCAGGCCGAAGGGCCAGCCGAGCGCGTACGTGGTCAGGTCCACGCCATAGGCACCCTCGACCAGTTCCGGGATGGCGTCCCCGGCGATCCGGTTGTGGCTCTCGATGACCACCGGGCCGTCGGGGCCGATTCGCATCTCGGTATGGCTCACGCCGTCCCGGAGGCCCACGGCGGCGAGGAACCGGCGGACGTACCCGCGGGCGGCCTCCTGGTCGGCGTGCGGCAGCCGGGCGGGAACGACGTGCCCGACCTCGGCGAAGCCCGGTGCGACGAACTTCTCGGTGACCGCGACGACGACGTGCCGCCCGGCGAAGCTGAAGCACTCGACGCTGAGCTCCGGGCCGTCGACGTACTGCTCCATGATGAAGTCCTGGATCAGGAACAGGGTGGAGCCACGGTCGGTACGCTTGCCGCGCAGTTCCTGGACCCGCGCCCACACCTCGTCGGCGTCCTGGGGACCGCGGACGAGGAAAACGCCAAAACTCGCGGTGCCGTCGACCGGTTTGACGATGAACGCGCCGTGCTCGGCGCCGAAACGGTCCAGATCCGCCCGTTCGGTCAGGGGCGCCGCCGCGACCGAGGGCACGCCGGCGGCAGCGAGGTGCCGGCGCATCGCCCACTTGTCGCGCAGCAGGTGCGCGACCTCGTACCCCGTCCCGCCGAGGCCGTACCGGTCGTTGATCCGGCCCGCCGGTTCCAGTCCCGGTTCGGTCAGCGACAGGGCGGCGTCGAATCCGGGATCGTGCCACAACTGGCGGACCAACGGCTCCACGGCCGACCAGTCGGTGTAGTCGACGATCCGCACCACGTCGGCCAGGTCCTGTTGGGCGCTGGTCATCTTGGTGGGATGCTGCAGCAGCAGGACACGCAGGCCGAGCGCCTTGGCCTTGCGTACCGTGTCCTCGACCGCTCCGACCAGCAGCAGAGTGCCGCATGAGCTCGTCACCTCAGTCCTCCCCCGAGAAGAGTGGTTCTCGTACCGGCGGCACGAGCGTTCTGTCGCCGGCGCCGGCGGCTTCGTCGTCCGCCCAGATGCTCAGGTAGCGCTCTCCGGTGTCGGGCAGCACGGTGACGATGGTGCGACCGGCGTTCTCCGGACGCCGGGCCAGGCGCGAGGCGGCGTGGACCGCGGCACCCGACGAGACGCCCGTCAGGACGCCGACGCGCCGGGCCAGCCACTGCGCCGTGGTCAGCGCCTCCTCGTCGGTGACGGTCAGCACCTCGTCGATGATGCTTCGGTCGGTGGTGTCCGCGACGAAGCCGCCGTTCATGCCCGGTATGGCATGGGTCCCGGGGGAACCGCCGGACAGCAGCGGCGACGTGGCCGGCTCGACCGCCACCGCACGCAGACGGGGATTGCGCTCCTTGAGATAGGCCGCCGCCCCGCACAGGGTGCCGCCCGTGCCGATGCCACAAACGAGCAGGTCGACCCGGCCGCCGGTGTCCGCCCAGATCTCCGGACCGGTGCTCTCGCGATGCGCGCGTACGTTGTCGGCGTTCTCGTGCTGCCGCGGGAACCACGATCCGGGGGTGTCTCGGTGCAGCTGCATGGCCCGGTCGATGGCGCCCTGGTACCGCTCGTCGCGCGGGGTGAGGACAACCTCGGCGCCGAGCGCCAGCAGCAGTCCCATCCTCTCCCTGGTCGCGCTGTCCGGCATGACGATCACGCACCGGTAACCCCGGGCGGCGCAGAGGGCGGCGAGGGCGATGCCGGTGTTGCCCGACGTCGCCTCGATCACCGTACCGTGACCGGGCCGGAGCAGGCCCGCGGCTTCCGCGCCGCGCATCATCCACAGCGCGGTCCGGTCCTTGACGCTGGCGAGCGGGTTGGTGAACTCGAGTTTGGCCAGTAGGTCGGCGCCCGGGGCCGCGTGCGCAACGGGCAGCCGCAGCAGGGGGGTGCCACCGATGAGATCCTCTATCCCGGCCGCGATACGGCTTCCGGCCGGCCGGGTGGTCACGTGGGTGCTCACCAGCAACCTGCCGAGGCGGTGTGTCGCGGGCCGACGGCCGCGCGCGGACGCGTCTGCGCGGTGGTCTTCACAGCTCCTCCGATCCGGCGAACGACGGTCGGCGACGCGGACGCCCTGGTGACGAAATGTTAGCCGCCTCGCACACAGCGCTGTACCCCCATTCTAAAGAATTCCGGAATTTCGATCAATGTGGTCCTCAGATCCGCGCCTCACGCGGCGGGGCGGCCACGACCTCCTGGTCGAAGTTGACCGCGCTGCACCACCGTCCGGGACCAAGCCGGAGCCATACATCGCTGACGATGCTGCCTTCCACCACCGTCTCGCCGACCGTCCAGCCGTCGGCGCGGTGACGGGTGACGCCGTCGGGCAGGAGCACCTCGACGATCTCGCTGGTGAGCGACGGGCCGGTACGCACGTTGGCGTCCCGCCAGATCAGCCCGGCCGTGAAGTCCGTTCCGGGCGCTGGGGAGGTGGTCATCGGGTCTCCTTTTCCGGTGCCGGTCAGGTACGCGCGGGCAGGGGTTCGGCCGCCGCCCTGGCGGTGAACCGGCTCATCGCCAGCACCTGGGCCAGCAGCGCACTCATCCGGGTACGGCACTCCGGGTCCGCCTCGGTCTGCTGAGCGTCGAACGCGTGCGGGTCGGTCACGGTCACACCGAGCGGCGTGGGCCACGCGCGCAGGGCGTGACACACGGTCCGTAGGGTCGCCAGGGTCGACACGGCGCCCTGGGCGCCGGCGCCGACCGCCACGCAGCCCACCGGCCGTCCGTCGAGGAAGGGTCGCGGGCCGTCGAGGTCGTTGACGTAGTCGAGGGCGTTCTTGAGCAGGCCCGAGACGGTGCCGTGGTATGCCGGCGAGACGAGCACGACGCCGTCCGCTCGGCCGAGGGCGTCGAGGAACTTCCGGGCCCCGGCGTGGGTGCGCGACAGTCCCGGCCGGTAGAACGGGAACTGCAGCGCGGCCCCGGGAAAGACAACCGTCCGGGTCCCGTACGCGGCGCACTCCCGTGCGCACCATTCGGCGACCCGTTCCGACGTGGAACCGGGTCGCAGCGACCCGCTGACCATGACGACGAACGGCGCGGTCATCGCGGCACACCTCCGGTGAGGGGCAGCCCCACGGGCTGCCAGTCCATGAACGACAGGGCGGCGGCGTCCTTCCTGCCGCGACGTCTCATGACGTCATCGCGCCTGCGGGCCTGCCGGGCTCCGGCGCCCTGGTCGAACTCGCCCTGACGACGCGATTCGAGCACCACCGCGGCGGCACGTCCGACCCGCGCGTTCTCGTACGCCCGCACGGCGGCCGCGACGTCGCTCGTGGCGCCCATCGCGGCGGCCAGCACCGCGGCGTCCTCCAGCGCCAGGTTCGCGCCCTGCCCCAGCGCGGGCACCATCGGATGGGCCGCGTCGCCGAGCAGCACGACCTGCCCGTCCGACCAGCGGTCCACCGGGTCCCGGTCGCGAATGTCGGTCACCGTGATCTCGTCGACCGGCGAGTCGGCCACCATCCGCAGGACGGACGGACACCAGTCATGCATCAGGTGCAGCAGGGCCGCGTGCGCACCGGCCGGTCCACGGGCCGGCCACTCGGCCGGCGGCGCACTGATCTTCGCCGTCCAGTAGCACCTGCCGCCGCCCACGGGAGCGGTGAACAGTTGCAGCCCAATGCCGTTGACCACGAAGCTCTGTGGCCGATCCGGCGGCAGGGTCGCCCGCCCGCGCACCGACGTGTATCCGCGGTACAGCGGCGCGCCGTCCCCGACGACCATGGCGCGTACGACCGACCGGAGCCCGTCGGCGCCCACCAGCAGATCGGCCTCGAGGACGCGGTCGTCGGCGCGCACCGACACCCGCCCGGCCCGCGTGGTGTAACCGTGCACGGTCGTACCGAGCTCGACGCGGACGCCCGCGGCGCGCGCCTCGTCGGCGAGCGCACGGTACAACGCGACACGCATCACCGCGATCATCGGCCGGCCCAGGCGCTGGCACACGTCACCTGTCGGCTCCCGGGCGAGCACCCGGCCGGTCGCGTCCATGAGCAGACGCGTCTCGCCGGGGCGCACGACGTGACCGATGCGGCGCAGGCGTTCGCCCAGGCGCGGACTGATCGCGTCGGCTGCCGCGACGCCATTGGGGTGAAGCATCAGACCGCCGCCGGTGGCCGCCGGCTGCCCGGCACGCTCGAGCACCGTCACCGACCAGCCGCAGCGGCCCAGAGCGGAGGCCGTGGCGAGCCCGCCGATCCCGCCGCCGGCCACCACGACCGTCCTCGCCGTCGTCACCGCAGCCACCTCCCCTCGGGCCGGCCGAACGAGCCGGTCTCGGCGTCCCAGATCACCTCGCCCCGGCGTACGGTGCGGCGCACGCGGCCCGTCATCGTCCAGCCCTCGTACGCCGACCATCCGCACTTGGACCACGTCTGCGGCGCCGACAGCATCCAGGTGACGTCCGGCGCCAGCAGCACGAAGTCCGCGTCGGCGCCGGTCTCCAGCCGCCCTTTGCCTGGCAGACCGAACAACTCGGCCGGGGCAGTCGCGAACAGGCGCGCCAGCCGCACGGCGGCCACGTCCGGGTCCTCATCGGGCCAGCGTCGGCGCATGCCGGTCCAGACGGCGACGGCCAGTTCCTGGACTCCGGGCAGGCCGGGGGGCGAGTCGCGGACCGAACGGGTCTTCTCCCGGACGGTGTGCGGGGCGTGGTCGCTACCGAGACTGGCCGCCTGGCCGGTGCGCACCGCCTCCCACAGCCGGTCCTGGTCGGCCTGGTCCCGGATCGCGGGCGACAGCCGGGTGCGCGCGCCGAGGCGGCGCGCGTCAGCGCGGGTGAAGGACAGGTGGTGGCCGGTCACCTCGAAGGTGAGCGGCAGGCCGGCGGCCCCGGCGGCGCACACCAGATCGGCTTCCTCGGCGCTGGACAGGTGCAGGATGTGGGCCTTGGTGCCGTACCGACGCACCAGCTCCACCACCCGCGCGACCGCCGCGATGGCCGCGGTGCGCGGGCGCCGGGGCTCGTAGTCGAGATAGTTGCGGGGCTGTCCCCACCACCGGTCGAGCAACGCGAACAGCCCGCCGTCCTCGGCGTGCAGCACGAGCCGTACGCCGCCCCGGGCCGCCGCGTCGAAGGCCTGCTCGAGCCGGCCGGGATCGTCGAGCACGGTCGGCGCGGTGTGGTGGCCCGCCATGAAGATCTTCGCACTGGTGGCCACCGTCGGGTCGAGTCCGGCGAGCAGCTCCGGGCGCTGTGGGTCCACGCCGATGTGGAACCGGTGGTCGACGAGCGAGTGTCCCGCGACCAGCCGCGCCTTCGCGTACACCGCCTCTTCGCTGAGCGTGGGCGGCACGGTGTTCGGCATGTCGATGACGGTGGTGACGCCGCCCGCTGCGGCGGCGCGGCTGCCATGCGCCCAGTCCTCCTTGTGCGTCAGGCCGGGGGTACGGAAGTGGACGTGCGAGTCGATCAGCCCGGGTAGGACGTAGTCGTCGCCGGCGTCCAGCACCGGCACACCCGGCGGCACGACGGCGGCGCTGTCCTCGACGCCGGCGATGGTGCCCGCCCTGATCAGCAGGTGCCCGGCCCGGACCCCGTGCGGGGTGACGATCCGCCGTCCGCTGACCACCATGTCGAGATCGACCCTCATGCCCATGCCGCCGCCACCAGATCACGGCAGAGCTCGTTCGCGGGACCCATGAGGGCCACCGCACGGGCGTCCGCGAGTAGCCGGTTGACCCGGGCGGCCGCCATGTAGCCCGACGACCCGAGCATCCGGGCGACGTCGACGCACACCTGCTCGGCGGCCTCCGACGCGTAGACCTTGCTGTGCAGCGTGGTGAGCCCCGGCTGGGCGGACGACCGGGCACCCGCCCGTTCGACGATCGCCTCGATGGACTCGACGCGGGTCGCCAGGTCGGCGATCCGGTGCGCACCCGGGGGCGTCGCAGCGGGGCCCCAACGAGCCCGGTGCTCGCGTGCCATCGCGAGGGCCGCCCGCGCGATGCCCGCCGCCACGGCGCCCAGAGTGGCACCGGAGTCGCGGACCCCGGCGATGATCTCAGGTGCCCGGCCCGGCGGGCCGAGCCGGTCGTCGTCGGTCACCAGGCATTTCCGAAGCGACACGAAGCCGGTCGCGGAGCCCCGCATGCCGACGAGGTCCAGGCTCAGGTCTGGGGCCAGGCCGGGGTTCGTGCCGCGCACGAGGAAGAACGACTGGCCTGATGAACCGTAGAGCGCGGTGTCGCCGGCCTGTGGCTCACCGGTGCCGACCAGGACGAGGTAGAGGTCGGCCACCGAGGCGCCGGTGGTGAAGGACTTGGCGCCCTCCAGCACCCACATGCCGTCCGAGCGCCGTACAGCCGTGCTGGTGAGGTTCCGCTTCGCGGCACCCGCGCCGGGTTCGCTCCACGCCGAGGCCGCCAGCCACGACCCGTCCGCCAGGCGGGGCAGCAGGGACCGCCGCTGCCGCTGTGTCCCCCACTCGGCGATCCGCGCGCACACGGCGAAGTGCTGGAACGCGATGATCGCCAGTGACGGGTTCGCCTCCGCGAGCCGGAGCACCACGCGATTGACCTCCACCGCGCCGCCACCCCGGCCGCCGTATCGGGCCGGAACCGCCGTGGCCAACAGACCGGAGCTGCGCAGCACGGCCAGAGCCTCCGGGTCTGGACGGCCCGTGACCGCGGTCCGCTCGGCCGAGGCCTGGAGCACTTCCTCGGCCTCCGCGGACAGTTCGCTGTTCATACCGGTGTCACCGACGACGCCAAGCATCGGGAAACCTCCTCGAATTGCAGCCGGGCCAGAGGTTCGAGCACGAACGAACCCTGGAATTCGACGCGTTTGCCGGTGACCGAGGCGTACGCGAGGGCGGCCTCGCCGCCCACCTCCGCCAGGGCCGTGGTAACCGTGGTCCGGCCGTTGGGTGTGACGATCTCGATGGGACGGCCGACGGCACCGGCCGCCTGGGCGATCTGCTCGGTCACGGTGCCGGGAACCCGTAGGGCCGATGCCAGGCAGACAGCGCCTGTCAGCGCGATGGTGGGGTGCCAGCCGGGCACGGTGACGGCGCGCGCGGCGATCCGTCCCGGGCCGGCCGGGAGGATGGCCGCGATTTTCGGGAACGCACCCGCCCGCGGCCAGCGCAGGTGATCCGCCGCGGCCGCGCGGATCCCGGTCATCCGGGCGAACAGCTGTGGATTGTGGCCGAACAGCGTGGCGGGATCGGCGAAGCCGAGGCTGCGCGCGTCGACGAAGGCGTACGGGTTCCCGGCCGAGACCAGCGACACCTCGGCCTTTGCGCCGCCACTGCCCAGCAGGGTGCGCGGGCTGCCGGTCAGCAGCAGGGCGGTGACCGGGACAGGCTCCGGACGTACGAAGTGGACGGTGAACTCCGCGCTGTCGCGGGTGATCCGGTCGACCTCGCACACGACGTGGTCGCCGTTGTTGCGTACGTGGACCCGGATTCGGCCGTCGGCCGTCAGCCTGCCCACCATTCCCATCCGCTCGGCCGCCAGGACCGCCGACAGGATGGAGTGCCCGCACGAGCCGCGCAGGTCGAACCGGTCCACCGCGCCCGGCAGCGCCTGCACGAACCGGTAGTCCAGGTCGAACATGGGATGTACGGACGGCTGAACCAGCGCGAACTTGAGGACGTGGCCGCCGCCGGCCGCGAACAGGTAGCCCCGGGCCGCAGCGAGGTACGCGAGCAGTTCGTCCTGGTCGGCGGGCAGCCGGGCGCCGTCGAGGACGATCGTCGGGCAGGGGCTGCCCGCGGCGTACGCCAGGTGCCCGATCATGTCGTCACCGCCGCGGCCCCGGCGGTCCGCCGGTCACGTTGGAACTGGTCGAGCCAGACCTCGTACACGAGCAGGGCCCAGATGGTCACCGCCGTCTCGTCCCGCGGTCGCCGGGACTGCGCCGTGAACAGCGCGTCGACCGCCACCGGGTCGAGGCGTCCACCGGCTGCCAAGCGCGAGCCCGCCAACATATCCCGGCCGTACTCCCACAGCGGCTGGCCAGGTCGCAGCATCGCGGTCACCGGCAGGGTGAAGGGTTGCTTCGGCCGGCTCAACACCTCGTCGGGCAGCAGGCCCCGGGCGGCGCCGTACAGCGCGCGCTTGACCTCGTCGCCCCGGATACGCAGGTCGTCCCCGAGTGCCCGGCCGAGGCTCAGCACGCCGGGCTGGCAGAACGGCAGCCGTACCTCGACGGCGCTCGCCATGCTGAGGTGGTCCACCCGGCGCAGGTGGTACGCCGGTAACCGGTAGCGCTGCTCGAAGGCCAGGATCCGCCCGAGCACCGTCTGCGCCCCGGTGTGCAGCAGGTCGAGGGCTTCCGGCGGGATCGGCAGCCGGTGCCGGACGAAGGCCTGGTACTCGTCGGCGTAGAGCGCGTACCGGCGCTCGGCGGGCAGGACCGCGAGCTCGTCAAGGTAGCGCGGGAGCCAGTCCGCCCGCGACCCGCCGGCCACCGCCGCGCGCATCCGGGAGTACCCACCGAAGACCTCGTCGGCGGCATCGCCGGTCAGGGCGACCTTGAAGCCGGCGTCGTGTACCGCGGCGAACAGCCCGTAGGTGCTCAGGGTGATGGGGTCGGCGTTGGGCTGGCCCAGGTGCCAGACGACGTCCTCGATCATCGAGGGGAACGCCGCCGGGTCGAGTTCCACCTGGTGGTGCACCGTGCCCGCGGACCGCGCGACCCGCTCGGCGTACCCTCGCTCGTCGAAGGGCCACGAGCCCCGGTAGGCGACGTTGAACGAGTGCACCGGCCGGTGCCGGGCCGCCAGCGCGGTGACAAGGCTGGAGTCCAGGCCGCCGGAGGTGACGACGGCGACCGGCACGTCCGCGACGAGCAAGCGGCCCACCTCGGCGGCCAACCGGTCTCGCACGAGCCGCGCCGCGGTGTCCAAGGAGGTCACCGGCGGGCACTCCGAGAGGCGGCGGATTCTCAGCCGCGGTTGCCCGTCCAGCTCGCACCGCAGGGTGGTGGCGGGTGGCAGCACCTTCACGTCACCGAACATGGTCTGTTCGCCGAACGGCGTCTTGGTGGCCAGGTAGGCGTCCAGGCCCGCCTGCCACAGGTCGGTTCCGACCGCCTGGAATCCCAGCAGTGCCGGTATCTCCGAGGAGAAGTACAACGACCGCTCCGCCGGGTCCCACCGGTAGTAGAGCGGCTTCATCCCCGCGGGATCGGTCACCAGCAGCAGCGTCGGCACGTCGCGCCGGTCGAGGACGGCGATGGCGTACATGCCGTCGAGCAGGTCGGTGAAACCCTCGCCGTACGCGTCGTAGAGTGCCGGGATGATGCCGCCATCGCAGCGGTCGGCAAACGCGTATCCCCGGGCCCGGAGCATCTCGCGCAGCTCGTCGTGGTTGTAGATCTCGCCGTTGAACACGACGGCGATCCGGTCGTCCAGCTCGTAGGGCTGCGCGCCGCCGTCGAGGTCGACGATGGCGAGCCGGTTGTTGCCCACCCCCCAGCCCGGCGCGTGGGTGCTGCCCGTGCTGTCCGGGCCCCCGTGCCGCTGCAGGGCGGCCACCGCCCGGACCTCGTTGCGGGACGGCCTCGCGTTGAAATACCCATATATACGGCACATGGCCCTTTCCTCGTGTGCCCGGACACGCCCCGTCCGAGCGGACGGCCTACTCGTGCGCGAGGGACAGGTAGCGTTCGCCGGTGTCGGGAAACACGGTCACGATCGTGGCGCCGGCCCACTCCGGCCGGAGCGCCACCACGCGGCAGGCGTGGGCCGCGGCACCGGAGGAGACGCCGACCAGGAGCCCATTGGCACGGCCCAGCTCACGCCTGGTCTGGGCCGCGTCCGCGTCGGACACGGCAATCACCTCGTCGATGAGGGACAGGTCCGTGATGGTCGATACGTAGCCGGCGCCGATGCCCGGGATGGCGTGCGGCCCGGCCTCGGCGCCGGAGAGCACCGCGGAACCGGCGGGCTCCACGGCGACGACGTATGCATCCGTCCGCTCCTTGAGGTACCGGGCGGTGCCGGTCAGCGTGCCGCCGGTGCCGACCCCGCACACGAAGACGTCGACATCTTTCCCGCACGCCTGCCACAGCTCGGGTCCGGTGGTCTCGTAGTGGGCCCGCACGTTCGCCGGGTTCTCGTCCTGGTGGGCCAGCCACGAGCCGGGCAGCGATCGTTGCAGCTCCTCGGCCCGGCGCCAGGCCGCGGGCAGGCCCTCCTCGTGCGGTACGAGCACCACCTCGGCGCCGAGCTCGCGCAACACCTGCCGGCGTTCCGCAGTGGCGTTGTCGGGCATGAGGATGACGCAGCGCAGGCCGCGAACCGCGCAGAATGCGGCGATCGATATGCCGGTGCTGCCGGAGGAGCACTCGATAACTGTCGTGCCCGGCCCGAGCCGGCCCTGCCGCTCGGCCGCCCGCATCATGTAGAGCGCCGGCCGGTCCTTGACGCTCAGCAGCGGATTGAGGTACTCCAGCTTGGCGACGACCTGAACGTCCGGCGGAACGCCGGTCAACCGGACCCGCAGCGCGGGTGTCCGCCCGACAATGTCCTCGATCGACTCGGCGTACCGGTTCCGGACCCCCGGCACGGCGCGGGTCACCGGTCCGCTCCCTTGGCACCGCGCGCGGCCGCCAGGTGCCGCGCCGCCGCCTCCTGAAGGTGGGTGATGTCGCTGGAGACGGTGGCGAAGGTGAACCCTTGCTCGAGCCGCTGCGCCGCGGTGGCCCCGTCGGGGCAGTGCATGCCACTCGCGATGCCCACCCGCGCGGCCGCTTCCGTGATTTCTTTCAAGGCGCGGGACAACTCGTCGGCCACGGCGGGATCCCCGAAGTAGGCCCCGCCGAGCGCGACCGTCAGGTCGGCGGGCCCGACGTAGACCGCGTCGAGCCCGGGCGTGGCGCAGATCGCGGCGAGGTTCCGCAGCGCCGCCACGGTCTCGATCATGATGATGCACGCCACCGCCTCGTCCAGCTCGGCCGGCACCGAACCAAGGCGCAACTCGGCGCGCACCGGCCCACCCATGCTCCGCGTGCCCGTGGGCCAGTGGCGGCAGGCCCGCACCGCCCCGGCCGCCTCCTCCACGGTGTCCACCATGGGAACAATCACCGCGCGGGCACCGGCGTCGAGCGCGATGCCGATGGTGGCGGGGGCGGCGGAGGGGACCCGGATGACTCCGGCCGACCGGCCCATGGCGTCGACCGCCAGCATCGCGTTGCGCCACCCGGCGGAGTCGGTGACGCCATGCTGCCCGTCGACACCGATGTAGTCGTAGCCGACGCCGGCGAGGCGTTCGGTGCCCACGGGGTTGTCGCAGGCCACCCAGTATCCGACGAGCTGCTCGCGGGCCCGGAGCCGGGCGGGGAAGGAGCCCGGCCCGGTGGCCGCCGCCGGCTTCACCGCTCCTCCTGCAGGACGTAGCTGGTCTTGCCGTCCAGGCCGACCGGGACGTCCCCCGTGATCGAGACCCGGTGCAGGACGCGTTTGTGATCGTCGTAGTCGTCGACCGCGTAGTGCTGCGTGCAGCGGTTGTCGAAGATCAGCACGTCACCGAGCTGCCAGCTCCAGCGGATGACATGCTCCGGCCGGCGGACGTAGGACTGGAGCACGTCGATGATCGGCCGCGACTCCCGCAGCGTCATCCCGACCAGCCGCTGGGCAAAGCCACCGAGGAACAGACACGGCTCGCCCGACTCCGGGTGCACCCGCACCACGGGGTGCGCCGCCTCGTACCGCTTGGCCAGGAAAGCCCTGCGCACCTCGTCGCCGCGCTCGGTGCCGAGTCGCGGTTGCTCGGCGTGGTTGGTGTGCACCGCCCAGAGCCGGTCGGCGACGTCGCGCAGCTCGGCCGGCAGTGCTCTGTACCCGGCCTCGGCGTTGGCGACCAGCGTGTCGCCCCCGTACGGCGGGAGCACGACGCTGCGCAAGGACGTGCCGAGCGACGGGGTGGCGGTGAAGCTGATGTCACTGTGCCAGTGGTTCGCCCGTTGCTCCTCGCCGTCCACCGGGATCACCTGCGGATTGTCCTCGGCGGTACGCATCAGCGGGTGGCGCTGGGTCAGCGGGCCGAACCTGCCCGCGAAGGCGAGTTGGTCCGCGTCGGTGATGTCCTGGCCGCGAAAGACCAGCACCTTGTACTTCAGGAAGGCGGCGTGCAGCTGCCGGAAGACCTCGGCGGGCAACTCGGCACCGAGGTCGACTCCGGTGACGACGGCACCGACTCGTCCACTGATCTTGCGGATGCCGAACGTTGACATGGCCACTCCTCTCTGTTCGGCCCGGGCGGTCACCCGATGCCGGACGGCAGGCCGGCACGGGGCCGGGCGCGGATGGAGCACAGGGCCTGCGCGGGCCGCAGAACTGCCGGGCCCGGCGGCAGGCGCGGGGAGGGCACGGGCCGAGTCGGCCCACGACGGACGGCGCGGTCGGTCGCCGGTGACGGCGATGTCTCGGCGAGGACGTTAGGAGGGCCGGATCGAACGCCGGTCGAGAGCGGCTCGTCGCTTCCTCGCTGAAACAACCCCACTTGACGGAGTGAGCACTCACTCGCTAATCTGCTGCCCATGACGAACGACTCGCCACCCACCCGCCCGCGCACGCGCGCCCCGGGCATGACCCCCGAGCAACGTCGTCGCATGGTCATCCAGGCGGCGCTTCCGCTTGTCGCCGAGTACGGCAACGCGGTGACCACCCAGCAGATCGCCCGGGCAGCGGGCATCGGTGAAGCGACGATCTTCCGGGTCTTCGCGGACAAGGAGGAGTTGCTCCAGGCCTGCGTGGCCGAGGCGATGGACAGCGCGCCCCTGCTCCAGCAGCTGCGTTCCATCTCGCTGGAGCTGCCGCTGGCGGAGCGCCTCGCCGAGGCCGGCGACGCCCTGGACGGGTACCTGGCTCGAATGGGCGCCGTGGTATCCGCCCTGCAGGCGTCCGGACTCCAGCGGGGCCGTGCGGCAGTCAACGACCGGTCCGGTGACGGCTCCACGGAAACCTCCAGCGGCGCCCGGCCCCCGGATCCGACCCGCGAGGCGCTCGCCGAGCTGTTCGAGCCGGAGCGTGGCCGCCTGCGGCAGCCCGTCGAGACACTGACCGAGATCTTCCTCAGCCTGGCGTTCGGACGAGGCAGGTTCCTGGCCACCGGCCAGCCGAAGATCGGCATGGCCCAACTCGTCGACCTGTTCCTGAACGGCGCCGTCGAACCGAAGGAGCTCCCATGACCACTCAGAGCATGCTCGCACCCACGCGGCCACGGTCCCGGCGCCGGTCACGTGCGCTCGCCGTCGCGGCGGCCGTCGTTCTCCCGTCCCTGATCTGGATGGTCACCGTGTTGGCCTTCGACCACCGGCTGATCGTGACCGACGGCTCCGGGAGCCGGTCGCAGGAGATCGGCCTGCCGCCGGTGATCCTGCTGTCCCTGGTCGTCAGCCTCCTCGGCTGGGGACTGCTCGCACTGCTGGAACGCTTCACCCGGCGCGCCGGTGTCATCTGGGCGGTCGTGGCGGTTCTGGCGCTCGGCGTGTCGTTCCTGCCCCTGACCGGGCCGGGCACAGCGTGGGCGAGCCGCGTCGCGCTGGGGCTGATGCACGTCACCGTGGCCGCGGTCCTCCTCACCGTGTTCCTCAGGACGAGCACAACGGCTCCCGGCCGGACGCAGGAGAGCTGACGCTGACCTGTCCCCGGCCGACGGCGCGTCGGTGGTCACGTCCGGCGCCAGAACACCCCGTTGTTGTCGATGCCCTCCATAGCGTCGTCCACGCCGTGTTCGCGCCGGTAGTCGTGCACGGCCTGCCGGCAGGCCGTGATGTCGTAGTCGTCCACGATGAGGTAACCACCGGGCGACAGCCGCGGATACAGGGTCGTCAGAGCGTCCATGGTGGAGTCGTAGAGATCACCGTCGAGGCGCAGCACGGCGATCCGGTCGACCGGTGCGGAGGGCAGCGTGTCGGCGAACCAACCGCACAGAAACCTGACCTGGTCGTCCAGCAGCCCGTATCGGCGGAAGTTCTCCCGTACGTCCTCCAAGGAAACCGACAGGACGTCGTTGAACCGGTGCAGGCCGAGTTTCTGGTCCAGCGGGTGGCCGACGCCGCCGACGTCGGGAATGCCGGCGAAGGAGTCGGCCGCCCACACCGTGCGGTCGGTGACCCCGTGCGCCTTCAAGATGGCGCGCATGAGGATGCAGACGCCGCCACGCCACACCCCGGTCTCCACCAGGTCGCCCGGGACGTTCTCGGCGAGAACGGTCTCCACGCACTCCTGGACGTTGTCCAGCCGGTTCGTTCCCACCATCGTGTGCGCCACGGTGGGCCAGTCCTGGCCGGCCGCGCGCCGCTCGGCGTCGTACGCGGTATCCGTCAGCCAGGACGTCGACTCGGCGGCGTCCTGATAGACGGAGTTGACCAGGACACGCTTCATGAGGTCCAGGTAGAGATCCACACCTTCGGACACGGGCTGTCCTTCCCCTTCGTCGATGGCCACGTACTGATCGGCACGCGGCGGTGAGCAGTGGCGCGTCGTGGGCCGTGAACGGCCGTTCCGGCGGCCCGCCGGACGGGGCGGGCCGCGCCCGCACGCAGGCTCAGGAGACAGACACCGTGGTGCTCCCGAGGCCGGCCCGCCGCACCGCCGCGGTGAACACCTCGGCGGTAGGCGGCAGGGCGTCCACGGCCGCCAGATAACGCGCACGCCGATCCGCCAGCCGCCGCTGGGCGCCCGGGTCGTAGAGCAGCCCCGTCAGATCGTCGACGATCCCGCCCCCGTCGAGCACCTCGCGCTGCACGACCGCGTCGAGGTACGGGTTGCCGGCCAACACCGGTTCCAGGAAGGAGTGGAATCCCTTTGGCCACAGGCGGAACGGCTCGATCGGCAGGGTCTCCGCGAGCCACTTCGCGACCCACGCTTCCGGATCCGGCCACTGCCGCAGGACGGCGGCGGCCGCGTCCGCGTCCGGCACGTCGAACCGGTTGGCGAGCAGCATGGCGGGAATGTCCATCAGGGTGGCCCTGATCGCCGTCAGACTGTTGGCGGCCAGCGACAGAACCACGTCGGACGCGCTGAGCAGCGCGTGGTACCGCTCCGGCGGACACGTCGGCACGAAGTGCACACGCTCGGCCGGGAGAGCCCGGAACGCTGCCGGCATGACACCGACGAAAAGGAAGTGAGTCCGCTCGGGCAGGCGCCGTAGGTGACCCGCGAGGAGCGCGGGAACCCGCTCGGCGAGACGGTGGATCATGTCCGGCAGCCCGCGCTCGTCCGGATCCGGCTGCTGCCAGGACGACACCGGCACCATCACCAGCCGGTCATCACCGGACAGCCCGAGATCCTCACGCACCATGGCCCGCTCCGCCGCACCCAGGCGGGCCTCTGCGGGCAGAATCCGGTACGGGAACCCACGACCGGAATCACCGGCGTCGAGCTGACCGACCGGCACGGGGCGCAGGTGTGCCGGCATGTCGAGGATCCGGCGGCTGACCCCGCGCTCGGCGGGCAGCCCGCAGACGTCGAACTGGAAGGAGGTCTTCTCCCAATCCCACAGGTCGACCGGCAGCACCGGCACCTGGTAGTCGTCCAAGAACCAGGGATTGAGGTCGAACCGGCGCGACAGTGTGCTCCAGTAGGTCAGGTAGTCGGCGAGGACGATGACGTCAGGTCGTGCCTCACGCACGACCCCGTCGATGACGCTCCGGATATTCCTGCCCTGCACCGGATCGGCGACGGTGTGACGGAATCCGTGGTGGTGGACGCTCTGCTGTCCGGCGGGCGAGACGACGAACTCGCACTCCATCCCGGCGGAGCGAAGCTGCCGGGTGAGTCCGGTGCCGATCAGGGTTTCGCCGTACGCTGCGTCGGACAGCGCGAAGGTCAGTACTTTCATGCTGATCATCTCCGTGGCGGGTTCGCCGATGGCGTCGACCGCGCTGCCGCGGGCGTCCTCCGGCACAGTGCACCCACCATTGACGTGGCCCCTCAACCGGCACTCGACCGGTGATGGAGGGCGCCGGTACGCCGGGCGGCGCCGGTGCTGGCGCCGCGTCGAGGGGCGTTCGAGCGGCCGTTCCTAGCCTGCGACCATGAGCCGCTGGCTGATCACCGGCGCCGGAGGGCTGCTGGGCCGGGAGCTGACTCACCGGTTGAACCATCACGGTCACGAGGCGTACGGCCTCGACCGCGAGCACCTGGACATCCGTGACCGTGTCGCCGTGGCGGCCGCGGTGTCGGCCGTCGCGCCGGACGTCGTCGTCAACTGCGCCGCGGTGACGTCGATCGAGCGGTGCGAGGCGGACCAGGAATTGGCCATGGCCGTCAACGCGGCCGGCGTCCGGAATCTCGCCGGAATCTGCGCGGGCACCGGATCCCGGCTCGTGCACATCTCGACCGACTACGTCTTCGGCGGCCGGGCGAGCCTGCCGTACCCGGAGGACGCGCCCCCGGACCCGGGCAACGTCTACGGCCGTACGAAGGTGGTGGGTGAGCGGGCGGTACGGGAGGCGCTGCCCGACACCGGGTACGTGCTGCGCACCTCGTGGCTGTACGGCACCACGGGCCGGAGCTTCGTCCGCACGATGATTCGACTCGAACGCGAACAGGAGTCGACGGCCGTGGTGGACGATCAACGCGGCCAGCCGACCTGGGCAGGCGACGTCACCGAGCGGATCCTCGACATGCTGCGCCTGGGCGTGCCCGCCGGCATCTACCACGCCACCAACTCCGGCTCGGCCACCTGGTACGAGCTGGCCCGCGAGGTGTTCGCGCTGCTGGGAGCCGACCCCGCCCGGATCCGCTCGACAACCAGCGCGGAACGCGGCGAGACCATCGCCCGCCCAGCCTTCAGCGTGCTGGGCCACGGTCGCTGGCGGGCGGTGGGGCTGCCGCCGCTGCGGCACTGGCGGACGGCCCTGCACGCCGCTTTTCCGCAGGTGCTGCGGGCAGCAGACGCGACGAAGGCCGCCACCGGCGGCGCTCGCGACCGGACACACGTCCAACCGAAGGAGTGATCCATGACTGTCAGGACGGGATGGGCCGACCAGCCACTCGCCGCGGATGCCGCGACGGACGCCGTCAAACGGCTGCTGGCGGCCACGTCGACCCGCGACAACGACGTCAGCCGGGTGATCGACGCTCTCGGCGCCGAGCTGGCCGCGCGCGTGCTCCTGGACGAGATCGTGTTCCGTGCCGAGCTGGACGACCTCGCCTCGCCGGCCGGCGAAACGGCCTCCGTCATCCTGGACCTGGCACACCGCGGCAATCTCCTACGCGCGTTGATCACCGTCGGACCGAAGGGCACCGAGGTGTACGGCGAGGTGGCGCGGTACGCGCCGGCGGCCGACGAGTTGCCGGCGCCGGTCGTGCGGCAGGAACTCAGCGAGGTCGCCGTGGCCCTGTTCGGGCCCGCCGAACTCACGTCGGCGGCAACCCGCACGATCCAGTGGCCCGGGCACGAGGTCGTGGTGCCGTCACCGGAACGGCTGGCCCTGCCGACGATCTTCTACGCGACGGTACAGCGGATCGTCCGCGCCCTGGATCGCCGGGATCCCGTCGACCTCACCGAGCTCGCGGTCCGCTGCGGCACGGACAAGTGGGGGGCGTTGCATCAGTACCCGCGGCACTACCAGCGTCACTTCGGCCCACTCCGGGACCGCCGGCTGACAATCCTCGAGATCGGCATCGGCGGTTACCACGACCCCGAGCAGGGGGGTGCCTCACTGCGCATGTGGCGGCACTACTTCCCGCGGGCGGTGATCTACGGGTTGGACATCGTCGACAAACGACCGCTCGACGCGCCGCGAGTGGTCACGGCCCGCGGCGACCAGTCCAAGACGGAGCAGTTGGAGGAGTTCGCCCGACGTCACGGCCCGTTCGACATCGTCATCGACGACGGCAGCCACGTCAGCCGTGACGTTCTCATCAGCTTCCGGGCGCTCTTCCCGCACCTGCGCCCAGAGGGGCTGTACGTGATCGAGGACCTGCACACCTCGTACTGGCCGGAGGTGTTCCACGGCAACGACGAAAACCTCGACGACCCGCGGTACACGGTGGGATTCCTGAAGACGCTCGTCGACGGCCTGCACCACGAGGAGCTGCTGCGCCCCGAGGCGCGCGAGCCCCTGCCTACCGACACGCAGGTCACCGGGCTGCACCTGTACCACAACCTCGTCGTGATCGAGAAGGGTCGCAACACCGAAGGCAGCCCGGTGGCGGATCTGCTCAGGGAGGAACGGGCGGCCCAGCAGTGACCGGCTTCCCGGCTACCCGCCCACCGGGTGGCCTGCTCATCGCGGGCGCGGCGGTCTACACCCCCCGCCTGTTCGGCGACGACCGCGGCACGTTCCTCGAGTGGTTCCGCGCGGACTGGCTCGCCCAGCAGACCGGGCACCGGATGGACGTGAGTCAGGCCAACTGCGTGGTGACCAAAAAGGGGGCGATCCGCGGCGTCCACCTCATGTCGACCCCTCCCGGTCAGGCGAAGTACGTGACGTGCGTCGACGGTGCGGTGCTCGACGTGATCGTGGACGTACGGGTCGGCTCACCGACCTTCGGCCACTGGGAGGCGGTGGTCCTCGACGACCGGGAACGCCGGGGCGTGTACCTGGCCGAGGGACTTGGCCACGCCCTGATGGGCCTCACCGACTCCAGCGCGGTGGTGTACCTGTGCTCGACCCGGTACGGCCAGGCGCCGGAGATCGCGGTCGATCCGCTCGACCCGGACCTCGGCATCGGCTGGCCCTCCGACGTCGAGCCGATCCTGTCCGCCAAAGATGCCGGAGCGCCCTCGCTGCGGGAAGCCCGCCGAGCCCGGCTGCTCCCGCGCTACGACGAGTGCCTTCGGCACTACGAGGACGTGCGCGCGGCTCGCCTCGCGTCGAGCGGCTGACCCGGCGCCCTCGGGCCCACGGCGGCGGTGGCCGGATTCCGGCCACCGCCGCCGTGGTGCGGTGCTCAGGCGGCACCGAACCACCGGGCCAGCGCCTGCTGCAACCCTCGCGGGTCGGCCGGTGCGGCCGACCCGGCCCAGGCGACGTACCCGTCGGGTCGGACCAGCAGGCCGGCGGCGGGGGCGTCGTCGCAGTCGGCCCGCACGACGCGAACTCGCTCCGACCATGGGGAGGCGACCTCCGCGACACCCGCGGTGAAGTCGAGCAGGACGCCCGCACCGCTGTGCAGCAGCGACACCAGGCTCGTGCCCCCGTCGGAGGTCTTCACCGCGACGTTGCGCGCGAACGAGCCGGTCAGCGGATGGGCGTCCTCGTCGCCGAAGTCGTACCGGGCGCTTGCTCCGCTCGCCAACTCCGCCAGGTAACGGTTCACGTCCGGAAACTCCAGGAGCTTGCCGAACAGGGATCGCAGTGCGGTGACGTTGCGGTGCGGGTCGAGCAGCGCGAGCTGGGTCCGGCTGTAGTCCAACACCGCCTCGGCCGCCGGCCGCCGCTCGGTGCCATAGGTGTCGAGCAGTTCGCCCGGGGCCCAGCCCCGCAGTGCGCCGGCCAGTTTCCAGCCGAGGTTCGCCGCGTCCTGCAGGCCCAGGTTCAGCCCGAGACCGCCGTACGGGAAGTGCACGTGGGCGGCATCGCCGGCCAGGAAAACCCGACCGTCCCGGTAGCGACTCGCCAGCCGGGTGGCGTCGCCGAACCGGGTCATCAGGGTCGGATCGACGATGTCCAGGTCCCGCCCGAGGATGCGACGTACCGCGCCCCGGAACTCGTCGAACGTCACCGGCGCGTCCCGGTCGGGGTGCGGCCGGCCGAACTCCGTGGTGACGATCCTGACCACGCCGTTGGGGCGGGGATTGATGTTGACGGTCCCGACCTCGGTACGGGTGATGCCGCGCCGCTCCTGTCCCATCGACGGCAGAACGCAGTCGCACAGCATGCCGCCGACAGTGGCGTCCGTACCCTCGAAGGAGATGCCCGTGGCCTTGCGGACCGTGCTCCGCCCGCCGTCGCAGCCGACGAGGTAGGCGCCGCGGACCAGCCGCATGCCGTCTGGCGTGGCGACCTGCACCGTCACCGCGTCCGCCTCCTGGCGCACGCCGACGACCTCGTGCTGGTACGCGATGACGACGCCCAACTCCCGCGCTCTGGCCTCCAGCACCTCCTCCACCCGGGTCTGCGGGACGTTGAGCAGGTACGGATGGTCCGCGTCGATGCGGTCGAGTTGCAGCAGCGGCCACATGCCCGCGAACGGCATCTTCGGCCACGGCGCCTTCGGATGCAGCAGCGGCACGAGCAGCCCTCGACGGTCGAGCGTCTCGGCCGTGCGGGCGTGCAGCCCCCAGGCCCGCGCGTCGGTCGGCCGCCGGTCGGCGTGCTCAAGCACCACCACGCCGACCCCGGCCAGGCCCAACTCGCTGGCGAGCATGAGGCCCACCGGCCCGCCGCCCGCGATCACCACCTCGGCGGTGAGCATCTCGTCGGTGGTGCCGGTCTGCTTGGTCATGCCGTATCCCTTCTCGATGGTCATGCCCGGCGACCGGCGATGTAGCGCAGCGGCAGCCCCGGCCTGTCGTGCGTCTCCAGCCCGGTGAGGCCGGCGCCGGCGAGCATGTTGCGGTAGACGGTCGTCGAGTGCAGCTCGCCCGTGGACGTCCAGGCCAGCATGAGCAGGTTGAGCATCGCGGCGTGGAACTCGCGCTCCGGCGGCTGGTCCCCGGTGGTGAAGCTGACGATGACCAACCGTCCGCCGGGCCGCAGCCGGGCCGCAAGCCGGCGGACGAGTTCGGCGCAGCGACGGGCGGAGAACTGGAAGAGGAAGTTACCCAAGAGGATCACGTCGTACTGGGCGTCCGGCAGCACGTCGAACGCGTTCCCGGGCAGGTACCGAACCCGCTCGGCGACGCCGAGCTGGTCCGCGTACGTCTCGGCCACGGCGAGCACCTCCGGCCAGTCGAGACACGTCACGGTGGCGCGCGGGTCGCCCTTGGCGAGGGTGAAGCCGAGCAGGCCGTGCCCGCAACCGACGTCGAGGACGTCGAGGGACTCGCGGCTCGCGGCCCACGGAAGGATCTGCTCGGCGACGAACTCGGCGCTCGGCCGGACGGCGAAGGTGAGATGGGTGGCGAAGTCGACCCAGTACGGGTAGCCGGGAGACTCGGCGTCGGTCTCGAGCAGGCTCCCGCCGTGGCGCACGGCCCCGGCGAGGTCGCGCATGGTGTCCCACTCCGCGTCGCCGGCGGCGACCTGGATGATGCCGCCGCAGTACTGGGGGCTTGTGCTGACCAACAGCTCCTCGGCGCCGTCGACGAGGCTGAACTGTTCTCCCTCCGCCCTGAGCAGCCCGGCCGCGGCCAGCGCACGCAGCAGCATCCGGGTCCCCCGGGGGTTCGTGCGCAGCATCGCGGCCACGTCGTCGGGATCGGCCGGCCCCTTCGCCAGGCTGTCGAAGACCTTCAGCTCGAGCGCGGCCCGCAGCAGGTACGTCGACTTGTACGCCGTCATCATGCTGAGCAACCGCTCGCGGCTGACCGGTACGACGGTCTCGGGCATTGCAACCTCCGTGTCTGGATCGATGGAAGCCGACCTGCTACCGCTGCGGCGGAGGGCAGGCGAGCCGACCGCCACCGGCGCGGGCCGAACGGGCGGCGGCGTCGAGAACCAACTGGCCCCGGTGACCGTCCGAGATCGTGGGGTGTCCGGTGCCGGTGCCCCGGAACACCGCGACCATGTCCGCGGCCTGCCGGGCCGAGCCAAAGCTGTGCACCAGCATCAGCTCCTCGAAGGAACCCGGAGTCACCTCGCCGGCCTCGACACCGTCCGCGGGAATCACGACCGGCTCACGACCGGCGCGGGTGAGGACGACCTCGGTCGGACGATCCGAGGTGAAGGTGACCGCGCCCGCGCTGCCGATGACGTCGAGCTCGTGGTGGAAGCGCCGGTAGGGGTTCGGCGGCAGGATCCGGCTGAGCACGAGGGAGGCGGAGACACCGGTCTCGAGCAGCAGGTCGACGGTGCAGTCGTCCCAGTTGCGGACCGGCTGCGGGATCCCGTCGCCGTCCGGCCGCTGCGCCACGACGGTGACTGCGGTGGCAGCGACCGACGCGATCTCCCCGCCCAGCCACCGGACGATGTCCACCGCGTGCGGGCCGAGGTCGCTGAGCACCCCGTAGGCGTACTCGGCGTCGTCGTAACGCCAGGTCCACGGCGCACCGGGATCCCCCGAGAGCGCAGCCCTGGTGACGTAGCGCAGGTGACGGACCTCGCCGATCTCGCCCTCGGCGAGCATCCGGCGCAGGGTCGCCACGGCGGGGTGCCAGCGTTGCGTGAAACCGACCACCGTCCGTACGTTCCGGCAGGCGTGCGCCATCCGCGCGGTTTCCCCGCCGTCACGAGCCAGGGGCTTCTCGCAGAAGATGTCGAGGCCGCGATCGGCCGCGGCGGTGACCGCCGCCAGGTGACTCGACGGCGGCGACGCGATGACGAGCGCGTCGAGGTCGACGGAGTCGAGCATGGTCTCCAGGTCGGCGAAGGACCGCGGTATCCCGCTCGCCGCAGCGGCCGTGGCCGCCCTGGCGGCATCCCTGCCGCACAACGCGGCGACCTCCACGCCGACCATGTCCCGTAGCGGGGGCAGTAGGTAGCGCTGCGCCCACCAGCCGTGTCCGTGACAACCGATCCGCAGCGTTTTCATGGCATCTCCTTCACAGGTTCACTCCGGACAGTCCGGCCCGCCGCGCAGCCGCCGTGAACACCTCGGGGGTCGGTGGCAGCGCGTCGACCGAGGCGAGGTAGCGGGCGCGGCCGGCCGCCAGCGCGTCGCGGGTGGCTGGTTCGTACAGCACCCCCTCGATGCCGCGCACCACCGCTTCCTCGTCGAGCAGCTCGTACTGCGCGATGGCCTCGAGATAGGCGTTGCCCTTCAGCAGGGCGGACATGAACGTGTACAAGCCCTTGGGCCACATGCGGAAGGGCTGGATCGGCACCGTGCCGGTCAGCCATTCCCGCGTCCGTGCGCTCAGGCCCCCCAGCTCGCTGTCGACGGCCGCGACGGCCGACGCGTCCGGCACGTGGAACCGGTTGGTCAGGAGGACGGCCGGAACGTCCATCAGCATCGCCCGTAGCATCGTGGTGCCGTTGGCGGTCAGCGACAGCACCGCGTCCGCGGACGCCATCAGTGCGTGATAGCGCTCCGGCGGGCACAGCGGCAGAACATGCACCTGCTCGGCCGGCAGGGCGCGGAACGCCGGCGGGACGTAGCCGACGAAGAGGAAGTGCGTCGTGGCCGGAAGCCGGCCCAGGTACCCGGCCAGCAGGGCGGGTACGCGCTGCGCGACCCGGCGGATCATCTCCGTCGTGCCGGGGTCGTCCGGGCCCGGCTGCTGCCACGACGACACCGGGATCATCATCAGCCGGTCCTGCGGGCCCAGCCCCAGCTCGGAGCGGACGCGGGTACGTTCGGCCGCTGTCAACCGGCGTTCCGGCGTCAGCAGGCGGTAGGGGAAGCCCCGGCCGGTCGTCCCGCTGCCGAGATGGCACACCGGGACGGGACGCAACTGCGCCGGCATGGCGAGGATGCGCCGGCTCACCTCACGCTCGTACTCGCGGCCCAGGACGTCGAAGCGGAACGAAGTGTCCTCCCACTCCCAGATGTCGATCGGCAGCACCGGTTTCTGATAGACGTCGATGAACCAGGGGTCGACGTCGAACCTTCGGACGAAGGTTCCCCAGTAGTTGAGGTAGTCGGCGAGCACGATCGTGTCCGGCCTCGTCTCGCGGACCACGGCGTCGACGACGGCTCGCACGTCGCGAGTTTCGCCGGGCTCCATCACCGTGTAGGAGTAGCCGTGGTGGCGGACCAGCGCCTCCGCCGTACGCGAGATGACGTAGTGACAGTCGGCGCCGGCTGCGCGCAGCTGGTCGGTGAGCCCTACCCCGATGAGCGTGTCCCCGTATGCCACCGTGGACAATGCGAAGCTGAGGATCTTCATAGCCGCCCCTGTCGCGCCGGATGGAAGCCACCGCCGCCTCGTCTCGGCCGGGTGGCACGGCATCCAAGGGTCGTCGCGGGCGCTCAAGGAATGCTCGATCGGCGCCGCGGGAGCTCGAGGTACCGTCGAGCAGCGCTTTAGGCAGCCCGCGCACGCTCGGCCCCATGCGACCCACAGAGCGAGCCGGTACCGCCGCCCGGGCGGCGGTCGTGTGCGGTCTCGGCGCCTGGTTGCCGCCGACCGTCGTGACCAACGACGACCTCGCCCGCCGCCTGGACACCTCCGACGAGTGGATACGTACCCGTACCGGGATCCGTGCCCGGCACGTGGCCTCTCCCGGGATGCCGACCTCTCACCTGGCCGCGGAGGCGGGTGCCCGGGCCCTGGAATCGGCCGGGGTCCACGACGTCGACATGGTGGTGCTGGCCACCACCACCCCCGACCGGCCGTGCCCGGCGACCGCCCCGGTGGTCGCGACGCGGCTCGGGCTCACCGGGCGCCCGGCGTTCGACGTGTCGGCGGTGTGCACCGGGTTCCTCTACGCCCTCGCCACGGGCGCCGGCATGATCACCTCCGGAGCCGTCGAGACGGTCCTCGTCGTCGGCGCCGAGGTGTACAGCACCATCCTCGACCCCGCGGACCGTTCCAGTTCCGTGATCTTCGGCGACGGTGCCGGCGCGGTGGTCCTACGCGCCGGTCACAGGAGCGAGGACGGCGCCGTCGGGCGCAGCGAGCTCGGCAGCGACGGCTCGCTGGCCGACCTCATCACCGTCCGGGCGGGGGGCTCCGAGCAACGCTCGTCCGGTGCGCCCGCCCTCCCCGCGGACCGCTACTTCTCGATGTGGGGAAAGGAGGTCTTCGCCCACGCCATCACCCGCATGGCTGAGGCGACCCGGGCGGCGTTGGCGGGCGCCGGCTGGCACGCGGCCGACCTGGACCGGTTGATCGGCCACCAGGCAAACGTCCGCATCTTGCACGCCCTGGGCGAGTACCTGGACATCCCCCGGGAACGCCTCGTGATCCATCTCGACCAGGTCGGCAACACGGCGGCGGCGTCGATCCCGCTCGCCCTCGCCCATGCGCAGTCGACGGGCGAACTGGCGCCCGGAGCACGGGTGGCGCTCACCGCCTTCGGCGGCGGCGCGACCTGGGGCGCGACCACGCTCACGTGGCCCGCGCTCAAGACCGTGTGAGACCGGCTCCGATACCGGTCGAACGATCAGAACAGGAGAAGCCAGGACATGACCGATGTGACGCCGCCCACCTTCGAACAGTTGGCCGCGATCGTGGAGGACAAGGTGGGCCTCCCGCCTCGGCGGATCCAGCCGGACACCGTGCTGAGCGAAGTGGACATCGACTCGTTGTCGCTCATCGAGGTCTCGCTGGCCCTTGAGAAGCAGTACGGGGTGCACCTGGAGACCGAGGACGTCGACACCGCGCTCACCGCCCGCGACCTGCACGATCTCGTACTGGCCGCGTCCACCGCCCGGCCCTGACTGACTCCCTGGGTCCGGGCGGCACACCGGCGCCCGGGCACCCGCGCAGAGAGGTGAAGGACATGACTGCCCGGCACCGGCCCCACCCGGCCAGCGACGCCGTCACACCCGCCGCACCGGAGCGCCGGCGCGGCGCCGGGCTGCTCGACGGCAAACGGTTGTTGGTCACCGGCGTGCTGACGGAGTCGTCCATCGCGTATCACGTCGCCCGGATAGCCCAGAACGAGGGCGCGCGGATCGTCCTGACGTCGTTCGGCCGGGCGATGCCGATCACCAGGGCGATGGCGGAGCGACTGCCCCAGCCGCCGCCGGTTCTGCCACTCGACGTCACCGACACCGGCGACCTGACGGCTCTGGCCGGCCGGGTACGCAAGGAACTCGGTGCGCTCGACGGTATCGTGCACTCGATCGCCTTCGCGCCGCAGAACGCCCTGGGCGGCGCCTTCCTGGAGACGCCCTGGACGGATGTCGCGACCGCGCTGCAGGTCTCGGCGTACTCGTTCAAGGCGCTCGTGAACGCGTGCCTGCCGCTCCTCGGTCCGGGCGCCTCCATCGTCGGTCTCGACTTCGACGCCGCTCTCGCCTGGCCCGGCTACGACTGGATGGGCGTGTCCAAGGCGGCCCTGGAGTCCGTGACCCGTTACCTTGCGCTGTACCTGGGTGACCGGTCCATCCGGGTCAACCTGGTGGCGGCCGGCCTGATCAAGACTCTCGCCGCCCGGTCGATTCCAGGGTCCGCGCGGCTGGAGGAGATCTGGCGCACCCGGCCGCCGATCGCGTGGGACGTCAAGGATCCGGTTCCCGCCGCCCAGGCGTGCGCGGTCCTGCTCTCCGACTGGCTGCCCTCCACCACCGGCGAGATCCTGCACGTCGACGGCGGCCTGCACGCTGTCATGACCTGAGCGGCGTCGGTGACGGGCGAGCCTCGTCGCCAGCGCCGCTTTCTCGGAGGGAGTCCCGTGAAGGGAATCATTCTCGCCGGCGGGCACGGGACCCGGTTGCATCCCATCACCCTCGGCGTCTCGAAACAGCTCCTGCCCGTCTACGACAAGCCGATGATCTACTATCCGCTGTCGGTGCTCATGCTCGCCGGCATCCGCGACATCCTCCTCATCTCGGCACCCTCGGACCTGCCGCAGTTCCACCGGCTCCTCGGCGACGGGTCGCAGTTGGGACTGAGACTGACCTACGCGGAGCAGCCGGAGCCGCGTGGGCTCGCCGAAGCCTTCATCATCGGGGCGAAGCACATCGGTGACGACCATGTCGCGCTGGTGCTGGGAGACAACATCTTCCACGGCTCCGCCTTCTCGGAGGTGCTGCGGCGTACGGCGAAGTCCGTCGACGGGTGCGTGCTGTTCGGATACCCCGTGAAGGACCCGGAACGCTACGGGGTCGCCGAGGTGGACGCCAGCGGCCGGCTGCTCTCCCTGGAGGAGAAGCCCCTCACCCCCCGTTCCGACCGCGCGGTGACCGGCCTGTACTTCTACGACAACGAGGTCGTCTCGATCGCCCGACGGCTGCGACCGTCGGCGCGGGGGGAACTCGAGATCACCGACGTCAACCTCGACTACCTCGGGCGCGGCAAGGCTTCCCTCGTGGACCTGGGCCGTGGAACAGCATGGCTGGACACGGGAACGTACGACTCGCTGATGGAAGCGGCGAAGTACATCGAGATCCTCGAGAACCGTCAGGGCATTCGCATCGCCTGCGTGGAGGAGGTGGCGCTGCGGATGGGATACATCGACGCCGACGCGTGCCATCGGCTGGGCGAGGCGATGCGGAAGTCCGCCTACGGCCGGTACGTGATGGAGGTGGCGGAGCTGGCTCGCGCCCGCCTGGTCGGTGAGATCGCCCGAGTGCGGGTCTGACCAGCCATCCGTCCGGCAACGCGGGTGCCGAGCTCGGCATGACCGGCCCGGCGCCCGCGTTGTGGCGGCCCGCGGGACCTCAGCCCCCCGTGGCCAGGATCCGGTCCGTCAGCGTGGTGTCGTGCTCGGCGGCCCGGAACCGGGGGTCGTTGATGGCGGTACGCACGAAGTCGATGCTGGTGCGCACTCCCGGGCCGGCGATCCGGAACTCGTCGAGCGCACGGACCATCCGGGCCATGGCCTGGGGCCGGTCCGGCGCCCACACCACGGCCTTGGCCAACAGCGAGTCGTAGTTGGGCGGCACGCGGTAGCCGGGATATCCGTGGGTGTCCACCCGGATGAACGGTCCGGCGGGCGGCTCGAAGACCTCCAGCAGCCCCGGAGCCGGCACGAACCCTCGCGAGGCGTCCTCGGCGTTCACCCGGCACTCGATCGCCGCGCCGCGGATGACCACGTCGGACTGCCCGATCGTCAGTGGCTCGCCGGCGGCGACCAGCAGCTGCTGACGGACGAGGTCGATGCCGGTGACCATCTCGGTGACCGGGTGCTCGACCTGGATCCGGCAGTTGACCTCCATCAGGTAGAAGTCCTCGCCGTCAACGAGGAACTCGAAGGTGCCCACCCCGACGTAGCCGACGGAGAGTGCGCCCGTCACGGCGGCCCCGGCCATCCGCGCCGCCAGGCTTTCGGACAGACCGGGCGCGGGAGCCTCCTCGATCAACTTCTGGTGGCGGCGCTGCACCGAGCAGTCACGGTCGCCGAGATGCACGGCGTTGCCGTGGCGGTCGCAGAGCACCTGGACCTCCACGTGCCGGGCAGACTCCAGGTAGCGCTCGAGGTACACCCGACCGTCTCCGAACACCGCCTGCGCCGTGGCCCGTACCTCCTGGTAGGCGCGGGCGAACTCGGCCGCGCGGCGGACCATGCGCATGCCGCGCCCGCCGCCGCCGGCCACGGCCTTGATGATGACGGGGTACCCGATGCCGGCCGCGATCTCCTGTGCCGTGGACAGGTGCTCGACCGGCTCGGGGCTGCCCGGCAGCACCGGTAGGCCGGCGCGCGCCAGCAGGCTCCGCGCCAGCGCCTTGTCGCCCAGCCGCGACATCACCGAGGGCGGCGGGCCGATGAACGTCATCCCGTTGGCCGCGCAGATCTCCGCGAAGTCGGGATCTTCGGAGAGGAATCCGTATCCGGGATGGATCGCTTGCGCTCCGGTGATCCGCGCCGCCTCGATCACGGCAGGTATGTTGAGGTAACTGCGCTTCAACGGCGACGGTCCGAGGTGGACCGCCCGGTCGGCCTGGCGGACCACAGCCGACTCCCGGTCCGGCGTGGCGTAGACGGCCACCGTGCGAATGCCCATCTCCCGGCAGGTGCGAGCCACCCGGACGGCGATCTCGCCGCGGTTGGCGATCAGGACGGTGTCGAACATGTCAGCTCCGATCGCCTCTGGTCGCTGCGGTAGCACGGGGCGCTATGGCCATCAGCTGCTCGCCATACTCGACACCGGTCGAGTCGCCGGCAATTACGCGCATCACCTCGCCGTCGATGTCGGCCTCGACCGGCAGCATCATCTTCATGGCCTCCAGAATGGCGATCTGCTGGCCGGCGACGACGGCGTCGCCCTCGCGTACGAAGGGCTCGGCGCCGGGTTCGGGAGCCCGGTAGAACGTGCCGACCATCGGCGCGCAGACGTAGTGCAGCGGGGTCTTCCCGACGGCATCGGCCGCCTGCGCGGCGGCGATTCCACCGGCCGCGACCGCCCCGGTCACGGCAGCGGCCGTGATGGCGGGCTCCTGGGCGTACCGCTGCGCGTCAACCAGGACGGCGGGATCGCTCCATTCCATCTCGACGCGCGCCGCGCCGCTCTCCAACCGCAGCCGCCGCAGCGATGCGGGAGCGGCCGAGATGAGGCGCTCAGCGGTCCGGGTGACCGCCTCGACGGCCGCCTCGGCGGCGCTGGCGTCCGCCAGCTCGACAGGTGCGCTCGTGCTCGTCTGCTCGCTCACCGGTTGGCTCCTTCCACGATCACGGTCTCCTGCGTCGGTGCGCCGAGGCGCCGGAAACGGCTCCGGCGTCGCGCGATCAACTGGTCCGGCCGCAGGGGCTGCAGGTCTTCGAGGGCGGCGGCGAACGCCGCGCGCAGGGCTGCGGCGGCCGCGAGCGGGTCCGCCTGTGCCCCGCCCTCAGGCTCCGGAACGACTCCGTCCACGATTCCGGCGCGCAGCAGGTCCGACGCCCGCAGGCCGAGGGCCGACGCCGCCCTGGGCGCGGCCGCCGGGTCGTCCCAGAGGATGGCCGCGCAGCCTTCCGGGCTGATGACCGAGTACACCGCGCCGGACAGCATCAGCACCTGGTTCGCCACCGCGAGGGCGAGCGCGCCGCCGCTGCCACCCTCACCAGTGACGGCGGCCACAATCGGTACCGGCAGAGCCGCCATCAGCCGCAGCGCCTCGGCGATGGCGACCGCCTGGCCGCCGGCTTCCGCCTCGACCCCGGGGTAGGCACCGGGGGTGTCGATGAGGGTGAGGACGGGCACGCCCACCTTGGCGGCCAGCCGCATCAGCCGGACGGCTTTGCGGTATCCGGCTGGTGTTGCCATCCCGAAGTTCCTGGCGATCAGGTCGGCGGGCTGGTGTCCCTTCTGGTGACCGATGACGACCACCGGCTGCCCGTCGAAGCGGCCGATGCCGCCGACGATCGCCGGACAGTCCCCACCGCAGCGGTCGCCACGCAACTCCTGGAAGCCGTCGATCAGGTACCCGATGTAGTCGAGCGTCGTAGGCCGCGCCGTGTCCCGGGCGCGCTGCACGGTCGCCCACGGCTCCTCGTCGGTCAGCCGGTCCGGGTCGTGGATCACGGGCACGGCCCCGGACGCGCGACGGCGCGGCACCACTGGCGCGGCGAAGGTGAGCAGACGGGCCAGCGCGGGACGCAGGGCCGCCCGCGGTACGACGTCATCGACGAGCCCGTTTGCCAGCAACGACTCCGCCTCTTGGAATCCGCTCGGCAGCGACTGCCGGATGGTCTGCCGAATGACCCGGGGCCCCGCGAAGCCGAGACGGGCCCGGGGCTCGGCGATGATCACATCGCACAGCGTGGCGAAGGACGCCGCCACGCCACCGTAGGTCGGGTCGGTGACCAACGAGACGGTGAGGATCCCCTCCTCATCCAGTCGGCCCAACGCCTGGCTGGTCTTCGCCATCTGCATGAGGGAGAGAGCGCCTTCCTGCATCCGCGCGCCGCCGGAGGCGGTCACGAGAAGCAGGGGCGTGCGGTCGGCCAGCGCGGTCTCGGCGGCCAGGGTGATCATCTCACCCACTGCGGCGCCGAGGCTGCCGCCCAGGAACCGGAAGTCCATCACGGCCGCGACGACCGGGTGCCCGTCGATACGGCCGCGCAGACAGAGGACGCCTTCGTCCAGTCCGGTGCTCAGGCGAGCGCTGTGCAGCCGGTCGGTGTACGGACGGGTGTCGACGAACCGCAGGTGGTCCTCGGAGCCGACGGCGAACGACAGGGGTTCCACCGAGCCGGGGTCGAGCAGTTGGCGCACCCTCTCCAGCGCGGTCAGCCTGGCGTGGTACTGGCACTCCGGGCAGACCAACAGGTTTCGCTCCAGCCGCCTTGTGTAGACGAGTGCCCGGCAGCGGGGACACACGGTCCACTCCGGCGCTGTCGCTGCCTGGACGGACACCGGCATCGTCGCGGTCACCGTTCTCCTCCCCCGCGGAGGCACCGCGCGGCGCGGCGCGCGGGCTGGGCCGGCCGGCACGACGGGTCCGGCCACGTCGGCTGCCTGTTCATGTCGTCCCCTACTGTTACCGCTGGCACTGGGCGATGGTGGTGGTGACCGCCGGCGGGCGCGGGACGTCGCCGTGCCGGGCTCATGCCCGTTGCCCGACGGCCGCCGAGGGCAGCGCGTCGACGAGGCGGAACATGTCCACCGACGACGACGTGAGCACCTCGTGCTGAAGGCGCTTGAGCTCCTCCGACGGCTCCAGCCCGAGCTCGCTGTCGAGGATGCCGCGCAGGTCCTGATAGGCGTTGAGCGCCTCGGCCCGGCGGCCGGCCAGGCTCAGGATGGTGATGAGCTGACCGTGGAACCACTCGTTGAGCTGGTGCTCCTTGACGAGGGTGCGCAACTCGGGGATGAGTTCCCGGTGGCGGCCGAGCCTGATGTTGGTCTCGATGTACAGTTCGGTGGCGCGCAGCCGGAGTTCCTCCAGGTAGACGATGTGCGCGACGAGGGCATCGCCCGCCGGGATGTTGGCCAGCACGGCCCCGTGACACATGTCGAGTGCCTGCCGCAGATGCTGCGCGGCGGCCTCGTCCTGGCCGTTGCGAAGTTCCCGCCGGCTGCGCTCGATGAGCTGCTCGAACATGATGCTGTCCACCTCGTGGTCCTCGACCTCCATCCGGTACCCGGGCGGGCAGGTGACCAGCAGTTGGCGCCCGGGCGCGCCGACCGCTTCCGCAGCGAACGCCTTGCGGGCGTGGTAGACATACGTCTGCAGGGTGGTGAGGGCACTGCGTGGCGGGTGATCCCCCCACAGCTCGCGGATGAGGGCCTCGACCGGCACGACGCCGTGGGTCTTGGCCAGTAGCAGGGCCAGAACCTGGCGTACCTTGGGCGAACGCAGCCGGAAGGGGCGCCCGTCGTCAGTGCTGATCTCCAAGGGGCCGAGAAGCCTGAATTGCATGGGTGATCTCCGCTCGACGATGGCCTGGATGAGTGGTGACGATCCCGCGACCGCCCGGGCATGTGCGGCAGACGGCGACGTCCTTCGGCCGGCGGTCCTAAACAGGTTCCACCAGGGTCGAGTCCTCTGCTAGTGCGGCCATCCCGGCCGGGGCCGGGAAATCTCACGGCCCATCCATGACGGATTCACAGGCACCCATGCAGAGTTCACGGATCGCTCCCACCGGGCGCCAACCCCGCACCACATTCATGCCGGCCAGCGGGTTGGAATCGGCGCGTTCGGGCACCAGAGGCAGGGCCCGGACGTCCGCAAAGAATTTGTAACAAGATGGTCATCCGCGCGGTATGCAAACAGTTCACCCGGTCCCGTTGCTCCCTCCGAAACGGCCGGCCGACGTTTGTCGCCGAGGTGATTTTTTCGCCAATTCCGAGATCCCGTAAAGCGGTAGATCCGGGACATCTCAACACCCCCGGGCGACTGCCTGCGCCTGTCATGGCCGCCTGCGGGACGTTAGCCAATAAAGGCACAAACGCCGAGATTCCACCCAACGTCGAGCCCGGGACATAGACGGTGAGCAGCAGAGATCTCACTCAGCGAAGTAAGCTGTCCCGCGGCCCAGGGTGACACTCGTACCCCCGCATCGAGGGGTCTACCCACACAGCCCGGCAGACGTGCGCCACGCGCGAGATGGCCGGCTGTGGGCCACCGCGACAGAGAGGGAACAGCCGATAGGCCTTTGAGCCCGACAGCACGTCACGACGGGGGTTCCATGACGAACGTGTCCACCAGTCCGGCCATCTCTTCCACCGCCCGGCCCACGGGCCGCCATATCGGTACGGCGATAGCGGTCGCGGTCGCACTGCTCAACTATTCCATCCTCAGCGTCAGCCAGATACTGCGGCATCACCCCACCGCGACGGAATTCACCGCCTCCATCGTCCTGCACGCCATTCTGCTGCTCTTGCAGATCAGGCATTCCCTGTCGGCCGGGCCGGGCCACCGGCCGGTCCACCTGCGAACGCTGGCCGTGCAGGCGGCCATAACATACGGCCCGTTCCTGCTCTTTCCCGAGTCCTGGTCCGGCATGCCGGGCCTGCTCGCCGGATCCGTGCTCCTGCTCCTGCCCACGGTCCCGGCCTGGCTGCTGTTCGCCGTGACTGTCGCGTTCACCGACGGGATCCTCGCCACGCTCGGGCATCCGGCCGCCGACCTCGTCGAGACCACGGCCCTGACGAGCCTCACCGGGCTGGCCGTCTTCGGCCTGTCGCACCTGGCCCGTCTCGTCTGCGTGATGGGGCAACTTCCAGAGAGGACCGCACGCGTGGCGCGGGCCGCGACGGAGCGGGAACGCTTCCGGATACGACGCGACCTGCACGACACCCTCGGCTACAGTCTGTCGCTGATCGTCCTGAAGAGCGAGCTCGCGTACCGCCTGGTCCCGGCCCGCGACGACCGCGCCCGGGAGGAGATACGTGAGGTGGTGCGCACCTCCCGCCGGGCGCTGACCGAGGTCCGCGCCGTGGCGAGCGGCTCCCTCACGATGTCCCTACCCGCCGAGACCAGGTCCGCCGCCGGCATGCTGAGCCAGGTCGGGATCGACACCACCGTCAAGGCCGAGGTGGACCAGCTCCCGGCGTCGGTAGACGTGGTTCTCGCCACCGTACTGCGCGAAGGCGTCACGAACCTGCTGCGGCACAGCCAGGCCCGCCACTGCCGCATCGAGATCGTACGGGCCGGCGCCTCGGTCCGCCTGACGATCTTCAACGACGGCGCGGGCCCGGACGCCCGGAGCACGCCGGCCGCGGAGGGCGGTGCTGGCATCGGCAACCTGCGTTCCCGGCTGGCGGAGATCGGCGGCGGGCTGACCGTCACGCGGCTCGCGCCGGACGGGTTCCTGCTCCGCGCCGTGGCTCCACTGCCCGCCCGTGTCGACCAAGGCGCTTCCCGGACGTCTTGTCGGTGAGATGTCCCCTCCCCTGCTCCGCCCACCGGGGCATGGACGGGGTGGCGCCCGTGCCTGGCGGCCCGGTTTCGTCAGCTCTCGAGCGATGTTCCAGAACCGCCGCCCAAGCTCGAGCCACCAGTCTTCGACCGTTCCCGGAGCCGACAGGGAGAACCGACCATGCACTGGGCGAAAGACGTTCCGATGGAGCCGAGATGAGCCGAAGAAGGATCGTGATCACCGGGCTGGGGATCGTCGCCCCCGGCGGGATCGGCGCCAAGGCATTCTGGGAGCGAATCACGGCGGGCCGCACCGCGACGAGACCGATCACCGCGTTCGACGCCTCGGCCTTCCGGTCGCGCATTGCCGCAGAGGTGGACTTCGACGCGTCCCAGGAGGGCCTGTCGGCGCGGGAGAACAGGCGCCTGGACCGGGCTGCACAGTTCGCTCTCGTCGCCACGCGGGAGGCATTGGGCGACAGCGGGCTGGTGCTGGACGGCGACCCCGCCCGCGTCGGCGTGAGTATCGGTAGCGCCGTCGGATGCACCGTCAAGCTGGAGGAGGAGTACGTCGTCCTCAGCGACACGAGCCGGCACTGGGAGGTCGACCACCGGTACGCGAGCCCCCACCTGCACGACTACTACATGCCGGGATCGCTCGCGGCCGAGGTGGCCTGGGAGGTCAACGCCCAGGGACCGGCCACGGTCGTCTCCGCCGGCTGCACGTCCGGCCTGGACTCCCTCGGGCACGCCTGCGACCTCATCCGAGAGGGCGGGGTCGATGTCATGGTCGCCGGCGGCACCGAGGCACCCATCTCACCCATCACAGTAGCCTGCTTCGACGCCATCAAGGCGACCTCCGCACGCAACGACGACGCGGAGCACGCCCTGCGGCCGTTCGACCGCACCCGGGACGGCTTCGTGCTCGGCGAAGGGGCGGCGATCCTCCTGCTCGAGGAACTGGACCACGCGCTCGCCAGGGACGCGCGGATCTACGCCGAGATCACCGGCTTCGCCGCGCGCAGCAACGCATACCACATGACCGGTCTGCGCGCCGACGGCGTCGAACTGGCCGCCGCCGTCACCGCGGCGCTGGCCGAGAGTGGTCTGCCAGCCGAGGCGATCGACTACGTCAACGCCCACGGCACCGCCACCAAGCAGAACGACCGGCACGAGACAGCGGCTCTCAAGGCCAGTCTCGGCGACCACGCTTACCGCACCCCCGTGAGTTCCATCAAGCCTGTGGTCGGCCATTCCCTTGGCGCGGTGGGCTCCATCGAGGTCGCGGCGTGCGCTCTGGCGATCGCGCACGGGACGGTTCCCCCGACCGCCAACCTGCACGAGCCGGACCCGGAACTCGATCTGGACTACGTACCGCTCGAGGCCCGGGAAGGCCGGATCAGCACCGTACTCAGCGTCGGCAGCGGATTCGGCGGATTCCAGAGCGCCATGGTGCTGGCGCGTCCTGAAAAGGCGACGGTATGACCACCGCGGTGGTGACCGGCCTCGGCGTCGCGGCGCCGAACGGCCTGGGGCACGAGAGGTTCTGGTCGGCCACCCTGCGGGGCGAGTCGGGCATCGGTCCGGTGCGGCGCTTCGACGCGAGCCGCTACCCGTCCCGCCTGGCCGGCGAGGTTCCCGGGTTCGATCCCGACGAGCACCTGCCGAAGCGCCTCATCCCGCAGACCGACCGGATGACGCAGCTGGCGCTCGCCGCGGCGGACTGGGCCCTGACGGACGCGGGTGTGCAACCCGGGACCTGCGACACCGAGCAGATGGGTGTTTCGACGGCGGGCGCGTCCGGCGGCCTGGAGTTCGGCCAGCGGGAACTCGACAACCTATGGGGCAAGGGGCCGCAGCACGTCAGCGTGTACATGTCCTTCGCCTGGTTCTACGCGGTCAACTCGGGACAGATCTCGATCCGGCACGCGATGCGGGGGCCAGCCGGGGTGTTCGTCGGCGACCAGGCCGGCGGGTTGGACGCGGTCGCCCAGGCACGCCGCAACATCCGTAAGGGGCTGCGGTTGGTCATGTCCGGGGGCGTGGACAGCTCGCTCTGCCCGTACGGATGGGTCTCACGGATGAGCGGTACCCAGCTCAGCACCCGCGACGATCCGAACCGGGCCTACCTGCCGTTCGACGTCGACGCGCACGGGCATGTGCCCGGCGAGGGTGGCGCGATCCTCGTCGTCGAGGACGCCGATTCGGCACGCAGCCGCGGCGCCCGGGCGTACGGCGAGATCGCGGGGTACGGGGCCTCGTTCGACGCCGCGCCCCGCCACGGCGGGCAGCCCGGCCTGCGCCGCGCGGCCGAGGTCGCCCTGGCCGACGCCGGTCTCGAGCCCGCCGACATCGGCGTGGTCTTCGCCGACGGGTCCGGCTCCACGGAGCAGGACGGCGTCGAGGCCGCAACCATCACGGCCGTCTTCGGCGCGGGTGCCGTTCCGGTCACCGTCCCCAAGACGATGACCGGCCGGATGAACTCCGGCGGCGCACCGGTGGACCTGGCTTGTGCCCTGCTGGCGCTCCGCGACGGCGTCATCCCACCCACCATCAACGTACGCACCGTCGACCCCGCCTACGAGATCGACCTGGTAACCGGGGCTCCACGCAGGTGGAAGCCGAAGGCGGCGCTGGTGCTGGCCCGCGGCACGGGCGGGTTCAACTCGGCGATGGTGCTGCGGGCAGCCGGCTGAGCCCTGCAAGCACGACACGAGAGGAAGGTCATCATGCGACAGATCACCCTGCACCGACTGCAGAGCATCATGCGCGAGTGCGCCGGCGAGGACGAGCACGCCCAGCCGCTCGCGGACGCGGCAAACCGGACCTTCGAGGAGCTGGGCTACGACTCCCTGGCACTGCTCGAAACGCAGAGCCGGATCCACCGGGAGTTCGGCGTCGCCCTGCCCGACGAGGCGGTCGTGACAAGCAGCACCCCGCAGGCACTCGTCGACCACGTCAACGGACTCGTGAACGCCCGCTGACCCGGCAGCTCGCCTGACGGCGCCCCACGATCAGACGATCCTGCGGAGGAGAAGGTATGCGGCGCGGCCCCGTTGACGAACCGGTAAGTGTCGGCGACAGCGGACTCACCGGTCCTCTGGAGATCGACGAACCGCCTGTGCGGAAGCCGGGAGTGGGGCTCCGATCTCGGCTGCGGGGCTCGCGTGCCCGGCTGCTCAGCACACTTCGGGGCCTTCCCCGGGTGCTGCGCATCACCTGGCAGGCGAGCCCCGCGCTCGCCCTCGGGCTGATGGTCGCCACCGTGCTGAGCGGCCTGGCGCCAACCGCGGCCGCCTACGTCGCCAAACTGCTCACCGACACGGTCGTGGAGGGGCTGGGCGCGGACGGCGGTCCCGCCCGAGTGTCGCTCGGCGTACCGCTGACCGGCTGGTCCACCATGGTCACCCCGACCACCAAGGTGGTCGCCGTGACCGGTGCGCAGCTGCTGGTGTTCGCGCTCATGGCCGCGGGGACCGCGGCGACGAACATCTGCCGGCAACTGCTCCAGGAGAAGGTGGCGCTCGGCATCCGACACCAGGTCATGGCCCACGCCGCTCGCCTCGACCTGTCGTTCTTCGAGTCGTCCGACTCCTACGACCTGCTCCGGCAGGCGAGCGACGGCACGGCCACCCGGCCGGTGTCGATGGTCTCCGGGCTCTTCGACCTCGTCAAGACGCTGATCACCTTCAGCAGCATGCTGGGCCTGCTCGTCGTCGTGAGCCCGTGGATCGCCCTGGCCGCGCTGCTCGCCCCGATCCCCGCTTTCCTGGCCGACCACAAGTTCGGCGTCCGGGGCTTCCTACTGATGATGTGGGGTTCGCCCCTCGTCCGACGCATGGAGTACCTGAACACCCTGACAACCACCGACACGTACGCCAAGGAGGTGAAGTTCTTCGCCCTCGGTCAGTACTTCGTGGATCGATACCGCCAGCTCGGAGAGGTCTACTACCGCCGGCAGGCGCGGTTGATCCGGGGCCGGAACCTCGTCGGGGTGACCTGGGGCTTGATATCGATGTTCGTAAACGCGCTCGCCTACCTCTTCATCGCCCTGGAGGCGATGGCGGGGCGGATGACCATTGGCGACATGGCCCTCTACACGGCGGCGGTGGCGTCCGTGCAGTCATCCGTACAGATGATCTTCTTCGGCATCACCGGCCTGCACGAGAGCTCGCTCTACCTGGCCAACCTGTACCGCTTCCTGAACGCCGAGCCGGCGATCACCGCCCCGGAGCATCCTCGGCGGCTACCCGGCCGGGTGCGCGGCCACGTGGTGTTCGAGAACGTCTCGTTCCGCTACCGCGGCACCCAGCGATACGCGCTCCGTGACATGAGCTTCGAGATCCGGCCCGGCGAGACCGTGGCGGTGGTGGGCCGCAACGGCGCGGGCAAGTCGACGCTGCTGAAGCTGTTGTGCCGCCTGTACGACCCGGACGACGGCCGGATCCTCCTCGACGGCGTGTGCCTGCGCGAGTACGACCCTGAGGACTTGCGGCAGCAGATGAGCGCCATGTTCCAGGACTTCGTCATGTACCAAGGCACCGCCGCGGAGAACATCGGAGTGGGTGACCTGCCCGCCTTGGAGGACCGCCGGCGCATCGAGGAGTCGGCCACCAAGGGTGGCGTCGACGCCTGGGCACGACGATTGCCACAAGGGCTCGACACCACGCTGGGACGATGGTTCTCCGGGGGTGTCAGCCTCTCCGGCGGCGAATGGCAGCGGATCGCGCTGGCGCGCGCCTTCATGCGGGACTCGGCCGTCCTGCTGCTCGACGAGCCCACCTCGGCCCTCGACGCCGAGGCCGAACACGACCTTTTCCGCAAGCTTCGCGCACTCGCGGAGGGCCGCACCACCCTGTACATCTCGCACCGTTTCTCCACGGTCCGACACGCGGACCGAATCCTCCTGCTCCGCGACGGAACGCTCGCGGAGCAGGGAAGTCACGACGAGCTCATGGACCTCGGCGGGGACTACGCCACCCTGTTCAATCTGCAAGCCTCCGCCTATCTCGAACTGGAGAACGGCGGCCGAGGGGACGACGAGCCACGCCGCACGACCGTTGACGCCCCCACACGGTAGGGCCCGGTTCCGGCGCCGGTACCGGGCCCTACCGCGGTCAGCCTTCCAGGAGCACGGGCAACTCGTGCAGGCCGCGCATGATGTTCGCCCGCCACCGCACCTCGCCGGCGAGCCGCATCGACGGGAACCGGCGCACGATCGTGCCGATCGCCACCTGCGCTTCCATCCGTGCCAGTGGCGCGCCGAGACAATGGTGGATCCCGTGGGAGAACGCCAGGTGCGGGTTGGGGTCGCGCGTGATGTCCAGCCGGTGCGGATCCGGGAACCTGCGAGGATCCCGGTTGGCCCCGCCGAAGGAGACGAGGACGACGTCACCCTTCCGGATCACCGTGCCGTCCTCGAGGTTCACGTCCTCCTTCGCGATCTGCCCCGCAGCGCTGAAGGAGCTCTCGTAACGCAGGAACTCCTCCACCGCCGTGCCGATGAGTTCCGGGTGCTGCTTGAGCAGGCTGTGCTGGCCGGGATTCGTCAGCAGGGCGTGGATCCCGTTTCCGATGAGGTTGGTCGTCGTCGCGTAGCCGGCGGCGATCAGGGCGATCCCCAGTTCGACGAGCTCCGGTCCGCTGAGCCGCTCACCACCGTCGTGCGCGGCGATCAACGCGCTCATGAGGTCGTTGCCCGGCGAGCGGCGCTTGGTCTCGATGAGGTCGACGATGTACTGCTTGGTCCGCTCGTAGACCTCCTCCCGGTTCTCCGCCACCTCCCCCGCCAGGATCTTCTCGGTGCGCGCCCGGACGTCCGCGCGGTCCTCGGCGGGCGCCCCGAGCATCTCGCAGATCACCGCGATGGGCAGCGGGTAGGCGAAGCGATCCAGCAGGTCCACCGGCCGGTCGGTTTCCAGTTCGTCGAGCATGCCGTCCACCAACTCCTGCACCCAGCCGCGCAGCCCCGTGACGCGCCGCAGCGTGAATGCCTGGCGCACCAGCTTGCGAATCCGGGTGTGATCGGGCGGGTCCGAGTCGACGGCGGCGACCTCGCCGTCGTCGGGACGCCGGCGGCTGAACCGCAGGTCGGCGAGAAGCTCCCGGGCGAGGTCGTAGCGAGTCACCAGCCACACCTCCCCCATGAACGTCGTCTGCACCCGGACCAGCGGCCCGGCCTCCCGGAGCCGGTCCAGCCCCGGGTACGGGTCCTCGGTGGCGACCGGGCTCTGCTCCAGCGGCACGTGCAGGACGCCGGTCATCGAGCCGCTCCCCCGGCCAGGTCGTCACGCCGGACCTGGCGGTGCTTGACCCGCCACGCCCCGCCCCGCCTGACCAGCACGTCGTCGCAGGTCGTGTGGACGTGCACGGTGGCCGGGCCGCCCCGCGGAATCTCCAGAACGAGCGCGTAACTGACGACCCGGACCTGGTCGGGACCGTCCGGTCGGACGTCGACCATGCCGAGCCAGTGCCGGCGCCGGATGGCCTTCGCGTCCAGCGCGTCGCGGGCCGCCTGCGCCGCGGTACGGATCGCCGCGCGGCCCGCGACCGGCTCCGGCTGGGCGTCGGCCGCGAAGACCCCGTCCACGGTGAACGTGTCCGCCCACGCGGCTATCTGCCCCTCGTCCAGCAACTGCATCTGGCGCGCGTAGAAGTGCTGGACCTGCTGGTACAGGGTCTCGGTCACCGGATCGTCGTTCTGCTGTGCCACCTGCGCCGGCAGCGTCATGTCAGCTCCCTTTCCGCGTCGTCACCCGTTGCCGGCCCCACGGGTCGCGGCAACACCTCGCCTGAGCCTGGAGAGAACGCCTGGAGAACCGCTCAACCCGCCGTCGACCGGGCGGGCCGGGCGTCCAACGCTCATCGAGCCGGGATCGAGCTACGGGCCGCAGTCTCATGCCCAGCCGCCCATGCCCGTGCCGGAAGGGGAGACGCATGAACCCGGACAAGCGGACCGCGATCGTCACCGGAGCGACCAGGGGGATCGGCCTCGCGGTGACGAGAGCCCTCGCCAGGAAAGGCTTCCGGGTCTTCGTCTGTGCCCGCGACGGCGCGGCGCTCGACGCGACGGTGACGGAACTGCGCGGGCAGAGCCTGGACGTGGCCGGCCGTACCTGCGACGTGCGCGACCCCGCCGCCGTCATCGGGTTCGTCACGGCTGCGGCACAGCATCTCGGTCCCATCGACACGCTCGTCAACAACGCGGGACGCAGCGGTGGCGGTGTGACCGCCGACATCACCGACGAGCTGTGGGAAGACGTCATCGACACCAACCTGACGGGCGTCTTCCGGATGACCCGGGCCGTTCTGACGGTCGGGCGCATGCGGGAGCTGCCGCGCGGGCGCATCATAAACGTCGCCTCCACCGGCGGCAAACAGGGCGTGGCGCTGGCGGCTCCGTACTCGGCGTCCAAGCACGGCGTGGTCGGGTTCACCAAGGCGCTGGGCATCGAGCTGGCCAAGACAGGTATCACGGTGAACGCCGTGTGCCCCGGCTACGTGGAGACGCCAATGGCCGACAGGGTGCGCCAGGGCTACGCCGCGCACTGGAACGTGTCGGAGGCCGAGGTGCTGCGCCGTTTCCAGGCGAAGATCCCGCTCGGGCGTTACACGGAGCCGCACGAGGTGGCGGCGATGGTCGCCTACCTCGCCTCCGACGCCGCGGCGCCGGTGACGGCGCAGGCGCTGAACGTCTGCGGCGGGCTCGGCAACTACTGACCCCCGGCAGGAAACGTACCCAGGTTGGAGGAGGAGACATGGACAGCGCACCCAAGGCGGAGACCGGCAACCTCACGACGATCGTCGCCCGCTTTCGGACCAAGGGCGACCCGAAGGAGTTCGAACGCTTCTTCCTGGAGCACGTCGAGTGGATGCGCAGGCAGGACGGGTTCGGCGCGCACCAGGCGGTGTACCTCTCGCAGGACCCGTGCACCTACGTCAATTTCGGTTGGTGGGTCACGAAGGAGGCCTTCCAGAAGGTGACGGAGAGCCCCGAGTTCCGCGCGCACCAGGGCGTCATGCACAAGATGCTCGAGAACGCGGAGATCGAGCCGTGCGTCAACCTCTTCCGGGTCAACGCCGGCGAGGAGGCCGGCAAGCGGGAGGAGTTCGCCAAGCCGCTGATGAACGTCACCACCTTCGAGGTCGACGGCGACCCGGCGGCGTTCGAGAAGGCGTTCGCGACGTACGCCGACACGGTCAGGGACCGGCGCGGTTTCGGGTACGCCGACCTCAACCGGTCCGTGCGGCGTCCGGGCCGCTACATCGGGATCGGCTACTGGTGGGACCCGGAAGCGTACGAGCCGGCGACCGCGCAGGAGGAGTACCAGGCGCTCGTCCGCCTCGCGAGGACGGTCACCGTCGAGCGGGTGGAGCACGTGGCGTGGAACCGGGCAGCCGATCCCGAGGAAGCGGTCAAGTGACACCGCCGGACGCGGGAACCGCGGGCGCGCTGCCGTGCGACGTGTGCGTCGTCGGCGGCGGGCCCGCGGGGCTGACCCTGGCCCTGCTCCTGCTCCGCTCGGGAGCGACCGTCCGCGTCGTGGAGCGTAGCCGCTCGCTGGAGCGCGAGTACCGCGGTGAGATCCTGCAACCGGGCGGGGCCGCGGTGCTCGAGGCGCTCGGGGTGCTGGCCGGGGCACGCGCCCGGGGCGGGTACGAGCACAGCGGCTTCCAGCTCGTCGACCGCGGTCGAGTGCTGCTCGACGTGGACTACCGCCACCTGCCAGGGCCCCACAACGCACTGCTGAGCCTGCCGCAGCGCCACCTGCTGGAGGAGTTGCTGGAGGCCTGCGCCGCATTCGCCGGCTTCCATTACCATCCCGGCGCCCGGGCCGGCGAGCTGCTCCGCGGCGCCGGCGGCGCGGTCGAGGGCGTGGTGACCAGCGACGGCGGTACGCGTCAGACCATCACGGCGCGCTGTGTGGTCGGCGCGGACGGGCGGTACTCGAAGATCCGGACGCTGGCCGGCATACCGGCCGATCGTGTGGAGGCCTTCGGGCACGACGTCCTGTGGTTCAAGCTGCCCGCCACGGACGACCCGGAGCCCACTGTGCGGATCTTCCGCGGCGGGGGCAACCCGGTGCTGGTCTACCGGTCCTTTCCCGACAGCGTGCAGGTGGGCTGGACGCTCCCCCACGGCGGCTACCGCGAGGTCGCCGCAGAGGGCTTCGACCGCGTCCGGTCCCGCATCGAGGAGGCACTGCCGCCGTACCGGGACCGGATCCGGCGGCACCTGACGTCCCCGGCGGACCTCTCCCTGCTGGACGTGTTCACCCAGGAGGCGCGGTCCTGGACCGCCGACGGCCTGGTCCTGATCGGTGACGCCGCCCACACGCACAGTCCGATCGGCGCCCAGGGCATCAACCTGGCGATCCAGGACGCGGTGGTCCTGCATCCGATCCTGATGACGTCTCTCGACGAGGGTGACGCCCGCGCGGAGGTCCTGGGGCGCTTCACCGAACGGCGCCGTCCCGCCATCCGCAAGGTGATCAAGTTCCAGGCGTTGCAGAGCAGGGCGATGCTGTCCGCCAATCCCGTCGCCGCCTGGGTACGGCCCCGGCTCGCCCGGGTCGTCAGCAGGACTCCGCTGTTCCGCACGATATTGCGGCACGTGGCGTACGGCGAGCCCGGCATAGCGCTGGCCTCGGAGCGCTTCCAGGTCAGCTGAGGACCCGGAGCGCGGCGCCGCGCCGGAGCCGACCTCGGAGGGAGACGCAGTCATGCCTGAGCCCGGCCCCGGACCGGCGGAGCTGCCCCTGGCCCTGCTGCTACCGGGACAAGGATCGCAGTACCCCGGCATGGGCACCGGCCTGTACCGGGACGTACCCGCGTTCACCGCGGCCGTCGACGAGGTTCTCGGGCTCATGGGACCCGCCGGCGCGGAGTTACGGGCGGACTGGCTCAGCGACACGCCTCGGCTGCCGCTGGACCACGTCACCCGCGCCCAGCCGTTGTTGTTCGCGATCGACTACGCGCTGGGCAGCCTGGTGGTACGCGGGGGCAGGCGGCCGACCGTGCTGCTGGGCCACAGCATCGGCGAGGTCGCGGCCGCCGCGCTGTCCGGCGTGTTCACGCTCGACAGCGCCGTGCGGCTCGTGATGGACCGGGTCGTCCTGCTGGCCCACGCCCCGCCCGGTGGCATGGTCGCGGTGGCGGCCTCCCGGGAGGAGGTCGTGCCGTACCTGTCGCCGGGGGTGGACGTCGGCGCCATCAACGCGCCGCGCCAGACAGTGCTGGCGGGCGCCGCCGGCCCGTTGCGTCGGACCACGTGGGCGCTGCGCCGGGGCGGGTTCACGTGTACGCCGGTCGCCTCGCTCACCCCGTTCCACAGCGAAGCGCTCCGGCCCCTGGTGGAGCGGTCCGCGCTCGGTCCGACCGGCGCACCGGTCCGGCCCCCGGCCATCCCGATCGTCTCCGGTTACACCGCCGGATGGCTCACCGGGGACACAGCCCTGGACCCGGCGTACTGGGCCCGGCATCCCGCCGAGCCGGTGCTGTTCTGGCCGGCGCTCGAATTCCTGCTGGCCGGCGAGCAGTGCCTGCTGCTCGAGTGCGGGCCGGGGCAGGGGCTGACCACACTGGCCCGCCGCCATCCCGTGGTGCGTTCAGGCCGTTGCCCGGCCATGTCGCTGCTGGGCCCCCGCACCCCCGATCCGGAGAACGAGGTCCGGCACTTCCTGACAGTCGCCCGTACGGCGGGATTGAAGCTGCCATGAACCTGCCCCGTCAGGCGCCGGCACCAGGTGCGGCCGACCGAAAGTGAGGAGCAACGATGTCCATTCCTGCCGAAAACCGGCCTGCCGCCCCCCAGGTCCTCGTCGTGGGCGCCGGACCCGTGGGTCTGACCCTGGCGCACGAGCTACTGCGCCGCGGTGTGCGGGTACGCGTCGTCGACGCCGGCGCCGAACCGGCCACCACCAGCCGGGCCATCGCCACCCACCCGCGGACTCTCGAGGTGTACGACCAGATGGGCGTGGCCGCGGACATGCTTGCCCGGGGCCAACGCATCCAGGCGTTCACCCTGCACCACAACGGCAGGACCCTGGCACGGCTGGACGCCGACTACACGCGGATGCCGACGCAGTACCCGTTCACCCTCTGCATCGACCAGGTGGAGACCGAGGGGGTGCTGCGGGCGGCGGTCGCCACGCTGGGCACCGCGGTGGAGTGGAACGTCCGCCTGGACGAGTTCGACGCGGACGACGAGGGCGTGACCGCGTACCTCACCGGCCCGGACGGCCGCGAGGCGGTACGCGTGGACTGGCTGGCCGGCTGCGACGGCGGCCACAGCACCGTCCGGAAGAAGCTGGGTCTGCCGCTGATCGGAAGGTCGAGCGAGACCTGGCTGATCGCCGACGCGGATCTGGACACCGACCTGCCACGCAACAGCATCCACTGGGTCCGCAGCGGCAGCGTCACGATGATGATGGTGCCGATGAGCACCCCGGGGCGGTGGCGCCTGCTGGACACGGTGTCCAAGGACGGCCGCCCGGAGGCGGTGGCGGAGCGCTTCAGCCGCAAGCTCAGCCACGGGTTGGGCGTACCGGTGAAGGTGTCCCGCCCGACGTGGGTCTCGGTCTTCACCTTCCAACAGCGCATGATCGCCGAAATGCGGTCGGGTCGTTGCCTGCTCGCCGGCGACGCGGCCCACGTACACAGTCCCGCGTCCGGGCAGGGCATGAACACCGGTATCCAGGAGGCGTTCAACCTGGCTTGGAAGCTCGCCATGGTGATCGACGGATACGCCGACCCGGCGCTGCTCGACAGCTACTCGCTCGAGCGGGTCCCGGTGGGCCGGGCGCTGCTGCAGTCGACCCGCAGCGCCACGCTGCTGGTGCAGCTGAGGAACGCCCTGGCCGGCGTGGCGCTGCCGGGGGTGTTCTCGGTGATCCGCGCCTTCCCCGCGCTGCGGGTGAAGCTTCAGCGCAAGATCCTCGGCGGTGTGTCCGGGTTGCGCCTGGCTTATCCGGACAGCCCGCTGACGTTCCCGACGGACCGTCCCGGCGCCGGCCCGGCGCCCGGCCAGCGGGTCACCGCGGTGCGCCTGGACAGCGGGAGCGCGGCCTGCCTCGCCCTCGCCGACCAGCTGCGGACCGGCCGCTGGACGTTGTTCACCGGTGAGGCCGCCTCTGCCGGGGCGCGACGCTCGACGGAGGGCACGGAGGGCTGGCTCGACACCCGCACCCTCCCTGGCGGTCCGTCCTCGCTTGCCGAGACGCTCGGCGTGCCGGGCTCCGGCTGGCTGCTGGTACGCCCCGACGGCTACGTCAGCGCCCGGGGCGCGCGGCTGGACGACCGACTGGAGGCGGCCCTCGCCGCCGCCCGCGGGCTGAACCACGGCCGCGCGCTGACCGGTCGCCCGGGCTGACCCGATCCGCAACCCGCAGTTCACCTGAGTCGTACCGCACGCACCGGAGGAGAACGCATGCGCCTGCTCGTCACCGGCGGCGCCGGATTCATCGGATCGACCTTCGTCCGTCGCCTGCTGGCGGGCCACCGCGACGTCGCGGTCACGGTCGTCGACCTGCTGACGTACGCCGGGAACCTGGCCAACCTGGCGCCCGTCCTCGACGACCCCCGGCTGACGTTCATCCGGGGAGACATCGCCGACGGCGCCATGCTCACGGCCCTCGTCCCCAGCCACGAGGCCATCGTGAACTTCGCCGCCGAAAGCCACGTCGACCGTTCGATCGCGGGCTCCCAGGCCTTCGTCGACACCAACGTGAGCGGCACCCATGCTCTGCTGCGCGCCGCGCTGCACGCGGGCACCGAACGCTTCGTGCAGGTGTCCACCGACGAGGTGTACGGCTCGATCGAGTTCGGTTCCTGGCACGAGCGCAGCCCGCTCGACCCCAACTCCCCGTACGCGGCCACGAAGGCGGCCGCGGACCTGCTCGCCCTCAGTTTCGCTCGCACGCACGGGCTGCACGTCAGCATCACCCGGTGTGGGAACAACTACGGGCCGCGGCAGCACCCGGAGAAGATGATCCCGTTGTTCATCACGAACCTGCTCGACGGCCTGCCTGTCCCGCTGTACGGCGACGGCCGCAACGTCCGGCACTGGATCCACGTCGACGACCACTGCCGAGCGGTGCAGCTCGTCCTGGAGAAGGGCCTCGCCGGCTCCGTGTACCACGTCGCGGGCGGACAGGAGCTGTCCAACCGCGACGTCACGGAGCGCCTGATCGCCGCATGCGGCGCCGGCGCCGCCAAGGTGCGTGAGGTGGCTGACCGGCCCGGCCACGACTTCCGCTACTCGCTGGCGGGCGACAGCCTGACGTCGCTCGGCTTCGTGCCGCAGGTGCACGTGGACGGGGGCTTCCCGGCGACCGTGGACTGGTACCGCCGCAACCGCAGTTGGTGGGAGCCGCTCAAGGTCGCAGCGGCGACCGGCGGTCGGCGGTGAGGCCCGAACCGGCTGCGGACAGAGGAGAAGGGCCCCGTCGGGGCCCTTCTCACTGGTCGCCCACGATGACGACGGCTCTCAGTCGGCCACCAGAGCCACCGCCCGGCTCCAGCCGGCGCCCGCACCCTTGAGTTTGACGGGCAGGCAGGAGATGGTGAACCCGGTCGGGCCCGGCAGCGAGTCGAGGTTGCACAGCCGCTCGATCTGACAGTACTCCCGCCGCCGCCCGGCGAAGTGCGCCGGCCACAGTACCGACGTGTCGCCGCTGCGCTGGTATCGCTCGATCATGTCGCCGAACGGCGCGTCGAGGCTGAAGGCGTCCGTGCCGATCACCACGACACCGAGGTCGAGCAGGAACTCCACGGCGTCGCCGGTCAGACCGGTGAAGTGGGTGAAGTACTTCGGGGTGCCGGCGTGGGCCGACGCGCCGGTGTTGAGCAGGACTATGTCATAGGGTTCGGGGTCCCGGCCGATCCGCGTCAGCTCCTTCTTGATGACGTCCACGCCGGCGGCCCCGACCGGCTGGCCGCGCAGATCGAGCAGGAAGCCGGGCCGTAGGAACCAGTCGAGCGGCATCTCGTGGATGTGCCGGGGAGTGCCGTACTCCGCGACGGTACCGTAGTGCGACGGCGCGTCGACATGCGTACCGGTGTGGCTGGTCAGGGTGAACGTGTCCAGCGACAACAGCTCGCCGGCGGGCAGGACGGCTGGGTCGAAGTCGACGTCCAGGTGCTTCTTCATCTCCTCGCTCATGTGCCGGGCACCCTCGGCCGGCGTCAGGATCTGGTGGACCACCGGGTCGGGTTCCCACGCCGCGGCGTCCACCGGCGAGGAGAGGTCGATGATGCGCATCGTGATCGCCTCCGCTCAGGCCGCCGGTAGTTCGAAGCCTCCGTCGGCCGTTATGGTCTGGCCCTGGATCCACGCAGCCTCTGGCGTGCAGAGCAGGGCCACGACCCCGGCGACGTCGTCCGGCGTGGTCAGCCGTCCCGCGGGGGTACGCAGGGCGAACGCCTTCAGCACCTCCGGCGGCACGGCGCCGTCGCCCTTGTCGATCTTGGCAGTGGAGATGGCGTTGACCGTCGTCCCGCTGCCGGCGAGCTCTACGGCGAGATACCGGACCAGGGCCTCCAGCGCCGCCTTCGCCATCCCGGCGCCCACATAGCGGGGCACGACGCGGCGCGCACCGATGCTGGAGAGCGCGATAATGCGCCCGGAGCGGCCCGCCATCAGCTTGGCGAGTCGCGGTGCGGCGGAGAGCATCGGCCGCAGGGCGACCGACAACGCGCGCTCGACCGACACCGGGGTGACGTCGAGCGCCGCCGACGGCCGGAAGAACGCGGTGTTGTGTACGAAGATGTCCAGGCCCCCGAAGCGTTCCTCGGCCTGGTCGAGTACCTTCTGCAGGGCCGCGGTGTCGGCCACGTCGCCCTTGGCCAGGACGGCGTTGCCGGGCAGGCCGTCGAGAGCGCGGGCCGCCTCGCGGGCGGCGGTGTCGTCGTGGGCGTAGTTCAGGAGCACGTCGGTGCCGGACAGGCACAGCTTGCGTGCCACGGCGAGGCCGACGCCCCGCGTCGCTCCGGTCACCACCGCGCTGCGGCCGTCCAAGCCGCTGAGCGGCGCGGGATTCGTCGTCTTGGTCATCGTCTCTCCTTCGGTCGTCCGACGGGTTTCCGGACAGCGCGTACGCACCGCCCGTCGCCGGGCGGTGCGAACACCGGCGGGCTGTTCAGCTTGCGATCGACGCGCGGTCGAGAATCCGGTCCAGAGCCGAGGCGAGCTGCTCCTCCGGCGCGTCCGGAAGAACCGGTGACCGCCACGCGACGAACATGTCGGGCCGGACCAGGAGGGCCCCGGCCGACGTCAGGCCGGCCGACGACAGCCACCCGCCGTCGTCGGCGACCTCACACCCCGGGCCGACCCGGTACGCGCGCAGGTCCACACCCGTACGCGCGGCCACCTTTTCCGCCGCGGCGAGCCACTCCGCGCCGTCCGGACCGGTGAGCAGGGCGAACCCGGGGCCGGGCAGGTCGAGGACGGAGATCCGCCGGCCGTCGTGCTCGACCCACGCGTGGGGCACCCGGGTGCCCGGCGAGCCGTCGAGGTTCTCGTCGGCGCGCGACAGCGAGCGCAGCTCGCCCGGCGCGTCGATCACCGCCCCGTCGTGGTACTGGTAGGCGAGGGCGGTGACGAGTGGATCCGCCATCTCGACCGCGGCGCGCTCGCCGTACTTCTCGGCATCCCAGTGCAGGTCCAGGTGGGAGAAGCGCAGGAGCGCCTGGTCCCGGGTGAACTTCATGATGGGCAGCCGTTCGGTCTCGTAGCTGCGCAGCAGTCCCGGCCCGGCGAGACCCTTCACCACGAAGGCCAACTTCCAGGCCAGGTTGCACGCGTCCGCGACGCCGCTGCTCATGCCGAACGCCCCGATGGGCGGAATCGTGTGCGCGGAGTCGCCGGCGAGGACGACGCGGCCCTCGACGACCCGTTCTGCCACCCGGGCCGACATGCGCCAGGGGATCGTGCTGACGATCTCGACCGGGATGTCGTCACGGCCGATCGCCGCCTTGATGAGGTCGACGCAGCGCTCGTGGGGGTAGTCGCCCAGCGTCTCCTCGTCGTCCCGGTAGCTGATGTGGTAGATCCACCGGTCACGGTTGTCGACGGTCAGCAGGATGCCCTCGGAGCGCGGGTTGCTGATCTGGGCGAAGGCGAACTCGTTGCCCCTGACCAGGTCAGCGAGGTCCGCGGTGAAGAGGACATTGATCATCGGGTTGCCCAGGCCGGTCGGGCCTCGCATGTCGATCCCGACGGCCCGACGCACAAAGCTGGCGGAGCCGTCGCTGGCCACCAGGTAGTCCGCGCGGACCTCCTGGACGTCCCCGCTGCGGGTGTCGGTGAGCGTGACCGTGACGCCGGACCCGTCCTGGACCATTGCGGTCACCTCGGTGCTGAACCGCAGGACGGCGCCCTTCGCCCGCGCCGCGTCGCACAGCACCTTGTCGATGCGGTCCTGGGCACACGGTCCGATCGGCGTCGGGCTGATCCGCGCGGTCAACTCGGCGACATCCTTCGGGGGGGTGGGAATCCGCGGCGCCGTGGACAGGTCCGTGCCGGCAAGCGTCTCGAGGTCGACCTTGCCGTTGCTCGGCATCAGGTCGGCGCTCGCGGCACGGATGCGCTCATCGAGTCCCAGGCTGCGGAAGAACTCCTTCACCGGGGGCTGGACCCCGGTGGCACGGGGGTGAGTGGTCGTACCGGGGTGCCGCTCGGCGAGCAGTACCGGCACGCCGTGGTGAGCGAGAGCGACCGCCATCGAGAGACCGACTGTGCCGGCGCCCACGATCACGACCGGGTAGTGTTCCTGCGACATCATCAGCCTTCCTGCTGGCATCGGGCTACTCCTGGCGATGGTGCTGGCGTCGTCTCGATCCTTCGTCGAGGCTCTCTGGACCGGCTCGCCCGCACGGCCGCGTCGTGCCGGTCCCACACGGAGGCCGTGCCGTAGTCCTCAAGGTCTGTTCCACCCGGACTCGAGCACGGGAGCGGACAGTCCGGGAGCAGCTTCCCTCCAGCGAGGACGGTGACCATGACGCGAGCAGCAGCTCCCCTGCCCGACGCGCCGACCACGGCGACGGCCGTGTTCCAGATGATCACAGGGCACTACCTGTCCACCGCCGTCAACGCCGCGGCCCGCCTCGAGCTCGCAGACGCCATGGCCGACGGCGTTCACGACCACCAGACGCTGGCGCGGCGTACGGGTACGCATCCGGACTCGCTCCTGCGACTGCTGTACCTGCTCGCCTCCGCCGGGCTGGTCACGGACGAGGGCGAGGGCCGGTTCGCGCTCACCGAGGCCGGTCGTCTGCTCCGCAAGGACGCCGACCTTTCGCTGCATGCGGTCGCACTGATGCACGCGGGCCCGGGCCACATCCAGCGCTGGTTCCCCCTGCCGGAGCTCTTGCGGGAGCCGCCGAAGGGCAGTGAGGACAAACCGCGCGGCAATCCCTTCGCCCAGATGCCGCCGCACGTCGCGCAGATCTTCCACCGCGCCATGACCTTCTTCTCCCAGCACACCAGCGAGGCGGTGGTGCGTTCGTACGACTTCGGCAGGTTCCGCAGCCTCGTCGACGTCGGCGGCGGCGAAGGCACCCTGCTGGCCGCGGTCCTTCGGGCGAACCCGGAGCTGCGCGGGACGCTGTTCGACCTACCCTCGGCCGGCGAGGCGGGGCGGGGGACGCTGGCCGAGGCCGGGCTGGCCGGGCGCAGCGAGGTCGTCGATGGCGATTTTTTCACCTCCGTGCCAGCCGGTCACGACGCGTACCTGCTGAAGAGCGTGCTGCACGACTGGGACGACGACGCCAGCCGGATCCTGCTGGCGAACATCCATGCCGCCATGAAGCCCGACAGCCGGCTGCTGCTGGTGGAGACCATCCGTCCGGACAGGTTCGACACCACTGCGGGCTCGTTGCTGGCCGCGTACAGCCACCTCGGCATGCTGTTCAACGGTGGTGCGGAACGAAGCGAGCGGGAGTTCCGTAGTCTGCTGGGTGGTGCCGGACTCGAGCTGACCGAGATCACCTGGATCCGGCCCGCCTGGTCCGGTGTGGCGAACACCGCAGTGATCGAGGCAGCCGTCGCCTGACCGCCGTGAGGCTCGCCGCCCGGCCCGGCGAGCGCCGTCCGCCGTACCCTGTCCGGTGCGCGTCCGGCACCGGACCGCATCCGTACGCCGTTCCCCAGGGGAAACACATGTCAGAACCTTGGACCGAAGAACGCCGTGGCGCCATCGGCGACTTTCTCGGACGTGTCCATGCCGATATCCGTCGCGGGCTCGAATCGACGCTCGAGGAACTCGACGGGGTCATCCGCGGCGGCTCGCCGACGGCGCCCGCCGCGGTCGCCCTGAGGGCGCAACTGGCAATGCACTGTATCGCCGTGTGCGACCTCCTGACCCATCACCACGAGCACGAGGACGATGCCTTCGGGCCGCTGGAACGGCACATGCCCGAGCTCTCCCCCGCGATCGCCCGCCTGCGGCAGGAGCACCATGTGGTGGCCGAGGCCATCGCGGAACTGCGCGAGCTGATCAGCGGCTTCGAGGCCGGTGAGCGGACCGCCGCCGAGGTACGCGACGACGTCGCCCGGCTCACCGCCGACCTCGAGAAGCACTTCGCCTACGAGGAGGCGCAGCTCATCCCCCCGCTGAACCGACTCGGCGAACAGATCGCGTGATCGTGCGACGGCTTCCTCCAGTCGGTGGAGGGGGCCGTCGCACGTCGGCGTCCCAGGGCCGCGTCAGGTCAGCCGAGCGCAGTGGCCGGTCCGAGCGCCGACCGGACCGGCGAATCCGCCGGAAGCTCAGAGCCAGCCCGACTCGCGCATGATACGCAGCGCGTCGACAAGGTTGCGGCCGCCGAGTTTGGACACCGCCGTGGAGAGGTAGTTGCGTACCGTTCCGGTGGACAGGCTCAGCCGTGCGGCGACCTGCCGGGCTTCCTCGCCGTCCGCGGCCAGCCGCAGCACCTGAAGCTCCCGCTCGGTCAGACGGTGCGGCCGGGCATCGATCGCCGCCAGCGCCGCCTCCGGGTCGATCACCCGCTTGCCGGAGGCGACCGACCGGATCGCGTCGCTGAGCTGTCCCGGGTCGGAGTCCTTCAGCATGAACCCGTGCACGTTGGCGGCGATGGCACGACGCAGGTGGTCCGGCTGTCCCAGGCTCGTCAGAATGATCGTCCGGCAGCCGATGTCCGCCTTATGCAGAGCCGACGCGGCGCTCAGGCCGTCCAGGCCCGGCAGATTGATGTCGACCACCGCGATGTTCGGGCGGGTCTGCCGGGCAGTGGGCATGATCTGGGTCCCGTCCCCGACCTCGGCAACCACCTCGATGCCGGGCTCCAGCTCAAGCAGAGACACCAGCGCCTTGCGCAACATGTACATGTCCTCGGCGATGAGCACCCGAATTGTCACTCTTTCCCCCGTGAGTCGACCTGGCGTGGAGATGTCCCGACGACGATGCTCACCTCAACACACCGCCCCCGCCCCCGCCCCTCAGCAGAAGAAGCATCCCGCGCATCCGCCCGACACCCGGACGAGAGGTGACAGAGAGCCCGAGAGGGCGCTGTTGCGACACGAACGCCTTGACATCGCCGAGCGGGACACCCGGCCTTGACGGAGTGAGCACTCGCTCCGTAGAGTGCCGTCATGTCTATTCCACAAGGGGATGCCACGCACAGGGGGGCGGCGGCAGTCACACGATGAGCGACCCACCGGGACGCGGTGGCCCGCGGTGAGCGACGCGCCGGCGACGGCGGCCCCACCATCCACGGGAGAGGCGGGACATGCCGCCACTTCCGCCGCAGCCTCGACGACGAGGGCACCGGGCGACGCGAGCGCGGGCGGCCCACCAGTAGCGACCGGCGCCGCCCCGCGGCACCAGTCCCTCGCGACGGCCGCAGGCGGGTTGGATCGGACGACCGACCCAGGAGTGGGACCACGAGACCGGGAACGCCCATCACATCCTCTACCCAGGCGTACGGACCGGAGGGCGATCGCCTCCTAGCGCCCGAGCCACCGTCAACAGTGCTGCCACCAACCAGAGGTATTCGATGACTACCAATGAAATCTACGACGATCTCACCCCGCGGAACCGCAGCATTGCCACTTTCGCCCTCCTGGCTTGCGCATTCCTGGCGATGCTGGACGGCACTGTAATCGTCACCGCCCTTCCCAAGATCGTCGAGCAGGTCGAAGGCGACAGCTCGTGGTTCATCTGGCTGATCACCGGGTACCTGCTCACGTCGTCGGTCAGCGTCCCCATCTACGGGCGTTTCTCGGACCTGTACGGCCGGCGCAGTCTCCTGCTGATCGGACTGTTCATCTTCGTCGCCGGATCGCTCGCCTGCGCGCTCGCTGACTCGATGGTGTTCCTCATCGCCGCTCGGACCGTCCAGGGGCTGGGCGCCGGCGCGCTGCTGACCCTGAGCATGGCGGCCATCCGCGACCTGTACCCGCCCGGGCGTTCGACCGGCATGGTTCGCATGCAGACGGTGCTCGCCATCATGATGATCGTCGGCATGGTCGGCGGCCCGCTGCTGGGCGGCCTGCTCACCGACCACGCCAGCTGGCGGTGGACCTTCCTCATCAACCTGCCGATCGGCGGCACGGCGCTCGTCCTGCTGTCTGCCATCCTCCCGCCGGGGCGCACGGCCCGGGTCACCACCGGAAAGCTGGACGCGCTCGGAATCACGATGCTCACCGTCAGCCTGTCGCTGCTCACCATCGGACTGAGCATCCAGAGCGACCGCACCGGGAGCCAACAGTTCGGGTGGACCCATCCGGCCGTGGCGTTGCCCCTGCTCGTCGGGCTCGTTCTGCTGGCCGCCCTGGTTCCGGTAGAACGTCGGGCGCAGACGCCGGTCCTGCCTCTGCAACTGTTGCGCCGCCGAAGCTACACGGCGCTGTTGACCGGTGGCTTCTTCTTCCAGGCAGCCTCGCTGCCGATCAGCTTCATGGTGCCGCTCTACCTGCACGACGTGCGCCATTACTCGGCAAGCTCCTCCGGCGCGCTGTTGCTTCCGCTGTTGATCGGCATGGCGGTCAGCAGCCGACTCACCGCCACCGTCATCCTGAAGACGGGCCGGACGCGACCGGTGCTGCTCGTCGGCGCCTGCCTGCTGACCGCCGGCGCCGCGGGCTTCCTGCTGCTCGACGACAACACGTCCCCCGTCCTCATCGGTGTGTGGCTGACGCTGGCCGGGCTGGGCACCGGGCCGGCGATGGGCGGTATCACGATCGCCGCGCAGAACTCGGTGCCGCCGACGGACATCGGCACGGCCACCGCGGGCTCGACCCTCACCAAGCAGATCGGCGGCGTATTCAGCCTCGCGATCGCCCAGACCCTGCTCAACCAGCAGGACGTAGCCACCGGCTTCACCTCCGCCGGGGTAGGCGGCGCGATCGGCTGGCTCGGCGGAACGGCCGGCCTGCTGGCGCTGGTGTCGATGCTCGTCATGCGCGACGTCCTCGTTTTCGTACCTGGCAAATCGTCGCCCAAGGCCATGGCCCTGGCGGATTCCCGGGCCCAGGAGTGAACGGATGCCCCGGGACCCGCGCCCCCGGTGTAAGGGCGCAGGCCGGGGTTCAGGCCACCCGGTCGGCGTTGGCGATCCTCCGGTGCGCCGGATGCCGGGAGCCCGCCACCCGGTCTGGCACGAAGATCCCATCGAGGCGGGCCTGCTGCTCGGCCGTGAGAGTCAACTCGGTCGCCGCCGCATTGTCCCGGAGGTGCTCGATGCGGCGGCTGCCGGGAATCGGGACGACATCCGGGCCCCGGCCCAGCAACCACGCCAACGAGAGCCGCGCGGGGCTCACCCCCAACTCCGCGGCGAGCCCCGACGCCTCGTCGACCATCGCCCTGTTGTGCCGGAAGTTGGTGCCCTGCAACCGCGGATGGTTCCGGCGGTGATCCCCCTCACCCAACTCCTCCGGGGCCCGCAGCTCGCCGGCAAGGAACCCCTTGCCGAGCGGGCTGTGCGCGATCAGCACCACGCCCAGGTCCCGAGCCGCCGGGAGGATCTCGGCTTCCAGGTGCCGCTCCCACAGCGAGTACTCGCTCTCCACGGCGGCGACGGGGTGCACGGCACAAGCACGACGCAGAGTGTCGGCGGACACCTCGGACAGAGCGATCTGCCCGACCTTGCCCTCGGCCTTCAGCTCGGCAAGGGCGCCCACGCTGTCTTCGACCGGCACCTCCCGGTCCACGCGGCCCAGGCAGTAGACGTCGACGTGGTCGACGCCGAGCCGGCTCAGCGAGGCGTCGCACGCCTGCCGCAGGTACGCGGGCCGACCGTCGACGACCGTCGGCGGCCCGCCCGGGGTGCGGGACCGCACGCCCCCGCGCGTGACGATCACCGCCTGCTCGCGCCGTCCGGCGAGCCCTCGGCCGAGCAGACGTTCGTTCGCGCCGTCAGCGTAGAAGTCCGCGGTGTCGAAGAGGGTGATCCCGAGGTCGAGCGCGGCGCGGATCGTGGTGATGCACTGCTGTGGGTCGACCGGGCCATACCCACCGGTCATGCCCATGCACCCCACCCCGATGGCGGAGACCTGCGGCCCGGCCGCTCCCAGCTTTCGCTGCCTCATGTGCATCCTTCCGTCGGCGACATCAGGGCCCACGATCGCGACGCCGTCTCGACCAGCGCTCGAACCGCCCGCCCGCACGTCCGCTCCACCGGCCCTCGGCCTCCCGACGTCCACCGGGCCTGGAGTCCGCCTCGAGTCGGCAATGGCACGGTGCCGGAGCGTCGCAACTTCGCTCGCCCTGCCATCGCGACGCTCGTTGCCGAAGGAGTGCCCGTGTCCCTCGTCACCAGCCAGTCCGTTCACCGCGCCCTGGTGAACGCACCGCAGGACGTCGTGTTCGACCTCATCGCCGATATGGAGGAGCAGCGGCGCATCTTCCAGTCGGTGATCCACACCGCCCAGCTCGGGCGCGACGACGCCGGCGACCGCGTCGAGCGATGGTCGTGGATCCGCCCGCTGGACGCGGTGCGGTCCTGGCGCGCCCGCCGGGAGCTGGACCGGTCCGCGGGCCGGATCACGTTCGCGCACGAGAACCCTCCCGCGCCGCTGACCGCCGTCTCCGGTGAGTGGCAGTTCACGGCGCAGCCCGCGGGCGCCACCCTGGTGGAGCTCCGCCACGAGTACGCGTTCGACGACGGGGCACCGGACGGCAAGGAGACGGTCGAGCTGCTCGACCGTGGAAGCGCGGCCCAACTGAACCAGCTGAGCGACTTTGTCGAGGCCAAGGCCGACATCGACGAACTTCAGGTGTCGTACGAGTCCGAGCTACTGATCAACGAGCCGATCGAGGACGTGTACACCTACTTCAGCGACGCGAGCCGCTGGAACGAGCGCATCCCGCACTGCCTTGGCGCGACGCTCAAGGAAGAGACCCCCAACCTCCAGGTCGTGACCATGGACGTCCAGGTGCCCAGCGGCGCCGTGCACACCACGAAGCAGGCCCGCGTCTGCTTCCCGAACGAAAAGATCATCTGGCGCCAACTGGAGGGCCTGCCTCCTCTCGACGACGCGCTGTACGGCTACATGCTCTTCACCCAGGCCGCCGAGGGCGTGCTGGTGCGTACCGGCCAGACGGAGCTGCTCAAGCGCAACGGCGTGGCCAAGCGTGGCTGGACCGTGGCGGAGGCCAAGCACCACGTGGCCGAGGTCCGGGGCGGCCGCAATCTCGACTCCCTGAAGAGCGCTCAGGAGTACCTGAGCCGGCGGCGGGCCTGAACCGTCCGGCCGCACACCGGTCGTCATCCTCCCGAGGAAGGACCAGACTCATGCCCGAGCCGGCAGAGCATTACACCCGGCACAGCGTCACCGTCAAAGCGTCGGCGGAGGCGGTCTACGGTCTCATCGCCGACGTCGAGCAGTGGCCGCACGTCTTTCCCCCGACCATTCACGCCGAGCGGCTCGACCGGGACGGAGGCACCGAACGCATCCGCCTGTGGGCCTTGGCCAACGACGAGGTGAAGACGTGGACCTCGCGTCGGGAGCTGGACCGCCCGGCGTGGACGATCAGGTTTCGCCAGGAGGTCACGCCGGCACCGGCCGCCGCGATGAGCGGTGAGTGGATTCTCGTGCCACAGTCCCCCCACGAGACCAAAGTGCTGCTCGACCACCGATTCCGAGCCATCGACGACGCTCCCGACGGCGTCCGGTGGCTCAGGCAGGCGGTCGAGCGCAACAGTGTGTCCGAACTGGGCCGGCTGCGCACGGCTGCGGAACTCGCCGAGGGCATCGACGCGGTCCGGCTCAGTTTCGAGGACTCCGTCCGCATCCGGGGCGACCTCGGCACGGTGTACGAGTTCCTCAACGATGCCGGCCGCTGGCCGCAGCGGCTGCCGCACGTCACGCGGGTCGACCTGAGCGAGAAGGCGCCCGGCATCCAGGACATGGAGATGGACACCCGCACCATCGACGGCACCACGCACACCACCCGGTCGGTCCGCGTCTGCTTTCCCGGCCGGAGCATCGTCTACAAACAGACGGTGCTACCGGCGGCGATGGCCGCGCACACCGGAGCCTGGCGGCTCGACCAGGACGGCGAGACGGTGGCTGCCACGTCCCAGCACACGGTGGTTCTCGACCGTGCCGGGGTCACCAACCTGCTCGGCCCCGACGCCACCGTCGAGCAGGCGAAGGAGATCGTACGAACGGCGCTCGGCAAGAACAGCCGCGCGACGCTGGAGCATGCCCGGCAGTTCGCGGAGGCCCGCCGTGGCTGAGCCGATCACCACGGTGGACGACATGCTGGCGGTCACCGCACGCCGATACCCGAAGACGACGGCCATCCGGGCCGACTACGGCGACATCACGTACGCGGAGGTCGACAAGGCGGCCACCATGTGCGCGGCCGCACTACGCGGGCTGCTCGGCGAGGAGCGCTGCGTGGTGGCCGTTGCCTCGCCCCTGCACCCAGACTTCATGGTCGGCTTCTACGGTACGATCCGCAGCGGCAACATCGCGGCGCCCATCAATCCCAAGTTGCCGCCACATCTGCTGTATCACATGCTCGCCGCGTCGGACGCCCGGCTCGCCTTCGTCACGACCGAGCTGTTCGCGCAGCTGCGACGGGTCAGGGACCGACTGCCTGAGCTGCGCGAGGCCGTACTCGTCGGTCCCGGGCCGGTCTCGGACGCCAACGACATCCGCACCATCGACGACCTGAGCGCCGCGTACGAGGTGCGGGGCAATGCCATGCCGCCGCCGGTTGCCGTGTCCGCCGACGACGTGGCCTGCATCCACTTCACCAGCGGTACGACCGCGGCGCCGCGTGGCGTCCAGCTCACCCATCGCAATCTGACGGTCAACGCCGGGCAGGTCGCCGAGGCGCACCGGCTGGGCCCGGACTCCGTGGTGCTGAACCACCTGCCGAAGTTCCACCTCATGCATCTCAACGCCGTCGTGAAGGTCGGCGGTATCCATGTGCCGTGCACGTCGCCCGACAACGAGGCCGCGATCAAGCTGGCCAACGCGGCGAGAGCCACGCACTTCTACACCATCCCGATGAAGCTGAACCGGCTGGCCGCCGACCCGGCCCTGCCGGACCTGCGGCTGGACACCGTCCGGATGATCGCCTCCGGCGGCAGCGCCCTCTCCGCCCAAGTGGGCGAAAAGCTGTCCGAGCACTTCGGGATCCCGGTGTTACAGGGCTACGGCCTGGCGGAGACCTCACCGCTCACCCACTCCGCCACCCCGGACGATCCGCGCCCCGGGTCGGTCGGCCCGGTGGTCACCGGGACGCGGTGCCGGATCGTGGACATGGCGACCGGCGAGGAACTGCCCGTCGGCGGGCGCGGCGAGATTCACGTCCGCGGGCCGCAGGTGATGAAGGGCTACCTCGATCCCCGGGAGCCGAGCCCGATCACGGAGGACGGCTGGCTGGCGACAGGCGACATCGGCCATGTCGACCGCGACGGCTTTCTGTACGTGGTCGACCGCATCAAGGACCTGTTCAAGTGCGACAACCAACTGGTGTCGCCGAGTGAGGTCGAGGAGCTCCTCGAGGCACACGAGCTGGTCCGGGAGGCGGCGGTCGTCGACTACCCCGACGACGACAGCGGTGCCGTCGCGAATGCGTTCGTGTCGCTGCGCGAGCTGCCCGAGGGCGCGGACGTCGGGCGAGTCCTCTCCGAGATCGCCGCCTCGGCGGCCCGCGACGTCCCCTACTACCAGCAGGTACGCCATATCGAGCAGGTGGACGCCCTGCCTCGCTCGCCCAACGGCAAGGTGACGCGGCGTGAGCTCAGGGCGGAAATGATCACTCGCCGGGTGTTGCAGACCGATCCGACGGGCCGGCAGCGGCCGAGCGCCGGCGTGCTCGACGAGTCACGGGACCTCAGCGGCCTCGTCACTGTCATCGCGCGATTCAACACGGCCGGGGACCCGAAGGCGTTTGAGAAGGTCTTCCTTGAACACGTGGAGTTCATGCGCAGACAGGACGGCTTTGTGGCCCAGCAGGCGGTCACGCCGGTCGAGGACTCACAGGTCTACGTCAACTTCGGGTGGTGGTCGAGCCAGCAGGCCTTCCAGCAGGTCGTGCAGCACCCGGAGTTCCGCGCGCACCAGGCGGCCATGCGGTCGATGCTCCATTCGGCCGAGATGAATCCCAGCAAGGCCCTGTTCCGGGTTCCCGGCTCCAGGCCGGTGCGACTGGCGATCGGTGCGCCGGTGATGCGGCTCACGACGTACCGCCTGACCGGCGCGCCCGAGGAGTTCGAGTCCGCGTTCGTCGCCCACGCCCGGTACCTCCAGACGTTGCCGGGGTTCGCCTTTACCGACCTGAACCGGTCGATGCAGGATCCCGGCACGTACACGAGCATCGGATACTGGTGGGACACCGAGACGCCGGGGCATGCCGGGGAGCACACCATGGGTCTGCGCCTGGCCGAGCACGCCGACGTCAGCGTCGAGCGGGTCGAGCACGTCGCGGGCAACCAGCCGTTACGCCCGTAGCGGGCCGCTGTACGCCGGCCGCACCACACCGCACAACCCAGCAGGAGGTCTGAAGAGCAGATGGTCACCACCGAGCACGGCGGCCACGCCGCCGCACCCCCGGCCGCGAACGCCAACGAGGGCATGGTCGTGTTCTGGCACATCAAGACACCGGACACGACCGCTGCGCGCAGGTTCTACGAGCAGCTCTTCGGCTGGCAGTTCAACGAGATCAACTACCTGACATTCGCCATCCTGAACCAGGGTCGCATGATGGGCTGCCTCGTCGCCGCCCAGGAGCCCTCCACCGCGCCGGGAAGCGTGCTCTACGTCGAGGTGACCGATCTTCCCGAGGCCCTGCGGCGCGCGACCGAGCTGGGCGCGGAGGTGGTGGCGGAGCCGCTCAACGTCATGGGTACGCGGGCATTCGCCGATATCCGCGACCCGACGGGCACGCTCATCGGTCTGTGGACGGAGAACTGGCAGGGCTGACGACTGAAGCCGCGGCTGCCCGACCATTGAAGCGGTAACCCACCGCCGGGACGCCCAGGCGCAGCAGCGGCAGGCAGGAGAGGAGCAGGCCGACCGCACCCACCCACAGGGCCACCCGGGCGCCGGCGGCGGCCCCCAGCACGGTGCCCAGCAGCGCGCCCAGCGGCATCGCCCCACCGAGCAGGAACCGCATGGTGGCGTTCATCCGGCCGAGCAGTTCGGGCGGGCACAGCTGCTGGCGCAGACTGACCTGGGCCACATTGGGGGCCGTCCGCGAGCCACGGGATGTCCTTGCGTGCCTGCCGGATCGCTTCATCGGCCTGCTTCAGTGTGGGGCGCCGGTCGCGTCCGCCGCCCCACGTCCACCACTCGTGCAGCAGGTTCCACATTGCAGGGCCGCGTGGCCCTGAATGTCGAGTGCGGCGGCCTGCTGCGCAGTGGGGGCGAGACGACGTACGTATCCGTGGTTGACCTTCACGACGCGCCTGTCTTCCTCCACGGCCGCTCCCACTGGGTTTCGATGTACTTCTCAATGGTCACGGCGGACACCTTGCCGACCGACGACACAAAGTACGACCGGGACCACAGGGTTGGCAGCCGGCTGCGCAGGTGAGGGAACTCGTCGCGAAGCACCCGCGAGGTGAAGCCCTTGAACTGGTTCGCGATGTACGACGGCGAAGCGTTCGGGTCGGCCCGGACGAACAAGTGCACATGGTCGGGCATGACTTCCAGCGCCACGATCGACCAGCCATGCTCGTCACACTTCTGCCCGATCAGGTCCCGCAGACGTTCGGCGACCGGGCCGACGAGCACGGGTGCCGCCTGAAGACGGCAGCCCTCTCGCCTCAAATCGGTAGGTGACCCGGATGCCCGCAGGTGCTTGGTGTGCGGGTTGGAGCCCGCGTAGCGGGCCGCGGCGAATCCCGGGTACGGCTCCAGATCACCCGGTTGTAGTTCACGTACTGGGTGGACGCACCAGGCGGTTCCGGGCTGCCCGACGCCGGCCGGGCGGCCCGGCACGCCGCCTCAGCGCGGCACGGGCACCTCCACGGCAAGCGGCTCCAGGTCGGCGCGGACGGCGTAGACCTGCCAGTAGAAGGAGTGCTCCGCCGGTGCGCCGTCGACGGTGCGGACGCGGAAGCCACCGTCCCGGACCCGGCTCGCGGCCAGCGGCGAGACCGGCTCGTCGTCCTCGAAGACTGGCGTCAGCGTGACCGTCCGGCCCTCCGCCCGCGTCAACGCCTCGAAGTAGTCGGGCAGGCGCACCTCGGCGGTCCCGCCGCGCAGCCGGCCCTCGCCCCGGTAGTAGACGCCGTTCTCCGGCCCCTCCAGCGCCGCGTGGATCAGCTGGCGGCGCTCGGTGGCGTCCGGCGCGTCCAGCGGGTGGTCGATGGCGAACTGCTTCGACTTGCCCCTGATGGTGCCGTTCGCGTACAGGGTGACCGGATAGCCGCTCGACTCGTTGGCGCCGACGTAGATGGCGGCGGAGGCGAACAGGTCGAACGTGCTGAGGCCGCCGCCGCTCCAGGAGGCGATCGGCGGCGTCGAGGGGCCCACGATGACCGAGCCGTTCATCCGCACGTCGCCGCCGAAGTGGCCCCGCTTCTCCACCCACAGGCAGCCGGTGTCCGCCCCGGTGCCGCCCCCGTAGCCGACCCACACCCCGGCGGTGTTGAGCAGGTGCAGCCGCTCCGGGCCGTTGATGTGCAGCCGCGTGCCGCCGTTGATCGAGCTCCAGTTGGGCATGTACAGGTCGCCCGCCACCGACAGGCCCTGCGCCGACAGTCCGCCCTGCACGGCGAGGTCGCCGTTGCCGTTGGCGTCCCGGACCACGGTGACCCCACCCGTCGCGCGCAGCGCGAAGTTGCCCTCGGCGGTCAGCGACAGTCCGCCGCGCCCGCGCAGGGTCGCCGCCCGCAGCTCCCGCACCGCCAGGTCGGCGTACGGCTTGCTGCCCTCCGTGTAGCCCAACGCCGGACCGTCGGCACTGCGGTCCACCAGCTCGAAGCCCCGGCCGGCGCGGAAGGACAGCTGCGCGTGCTGGATGCCCGGCCCCCAGAACCCGAGCGCGCTGACCACCTGCCCGCTGCCGACGACGGCGCCTTCCAGGCTGCCCAGGTGCAGCATCGAGCCGCCGATGCGCAGCCGGTCCGCGCCGCCCTGGGTGAAGGCGATGATGTCGTCGGCGTCGTTGTTGTTGGCGATGCGCAGGACGGTGCTCTCGCCGCTCTGCGCCCAGTACCGGATGTACGCCTCGTCGCCGCTGCCGCCGCCGGGGTCGGGGGGGAAGGTGATGCCGGACTGGGCGCCCGACCCGACCGAGGGCACGATCGCCCCGACCGGGACGCGCAGCCCGGCGACGACCCGGCCCGTGCTCTGCACGGTGACCGTGCCGCCGGCGCGGGTGACCCTGCCGAGCACGATGGCGTGGGCCGGGTCGGTGGGCAGGCCGGCGCTGAGCTCGATGCGGCCCTCCTCCGTCCACCGGGTGTCGGCGGCGACGCCGCCCTCGTCGCGCGGGTCGCTGAGATACTCGTGGTACCGGATCACCACGTACCAGGACCCGTCGCCGGGCAGCGTCTTGCGGGTGTTGTCCGGCAGCACGATCACCAGGCCGTCGCCGTCGATCGCCACGCCCTGGCCGACCGTCACGTCGCTGCCGGTCGGCGTCAGGCCCAGGCCGGTGACCACGCCGCGCGGCAGCAGCAGCCGGGCGGCCAGGTTCTGCCGGGCCAGCAGGTAGTCCAGCGCCTGGCTGAGGTCGCCGGCGCGCAGGTACTGGTAGTCGTAGTACCGGGGCCGGGCCATCGGCAGCGGCAGCTCGTTCTTCCAGGTGATCGTCATCGTTTTCTCCGCTGATCCTTGGTCTACGGCGGGTGAGGGGTCGTTCAGCGCGGTTCGACGGTGTCGTAGCGCAGGCCGCTGGACAGCTCGCCCGTGCCGGCGCGCCGGGCACGGCCCAACCACAGGTGCACCGAGCCGTCGCTCCACCGGGCGAGCTGCCACTGGCGCAGCACCCGGGCGCCGGCGCGGGGCACCTCTTCCTCGGGGACGGCGAGCTCGACCAGCTCGCCGTCGGCGCGCCGCCGCCAGTCGAGCAGGCGGCTGAAGCCGGTCACCGCGACGGGCGGCCCCTGGCGGGACGGCCGCTGCAGCGGGACCCGGCGCAGCCGGACCACGTCCGGCCGGTCCTGGGTCGGCCCCGGGATCAGTGGCACCCAGTTCTCCGGGACGGTGGTGGCGAAGGAGTACGACAGCGCCGGTACCGTCCCGCTCGCCTCCGCGACGGGCGGCCGCGGCGGCACCGCCGCGCGGCCGACCTGGGCGGTCCGGTCGATCGGCCGGCCGGTGGCGCCGGTGACCGTCCGCTCGACCGCCCAGGCCAGGTTCGCCATCTCGTCGCGTCCCAGGCGGACCTCCTCCACCGGCTCCGAGTCCAACGTCTGGGCGGCGGTCGCCGGCAGCACCAGGACGTCGGCCGACCCGCCGGGGGTCGCGCCGGACGGCCGGAACAGCGCCGTGCCGTCGGGCGCGGCGGGCACCAGCGTCTGGACGCCGAACGTGTCGGTGACGATCAGCGAGCGGATCCGGGTGGCGGACCCGACCGGCAACTCCAGCGGGACCAGGAAGTGGTCGTTGCCGTAGACGAGGCCGTACTCGACCAGGAACATCCGGGCCAGGTCCCCGGCGCCGGCGCCGATGCCGGCCAGGTTGACCCGGGCGTCCTCCAGCTCCCAGAAGCGGGTCGACGGCATGCCGGCGTACGCGACGGGCGTGGGCAGCAGCACCTTCACGACGTCCTCGACCGCCGGACGGGCCTCCAGGGTCGCTCCCGGCTCGTGGTCGAAGTGGTACCAGTCCAGCCGGTCGCCGTCGTACTCGTGGGCGGTGAGCACCAGCTCGCCGCCGGAGCCGTGCGCGCCGACGGCGAAGTCGTACTCCATCCGCTCGCGCCGCCACGCCGGGCCCTCCTGCCCGGGCGCGCTGAACAGCGGCGTGAAGTCGGCGGGCGGCCACGGCGGCGCGGCCGGCCGGGACGCTCCGGGGGCCAGCACGGCGGGCAGTTGCAGCAGGTAGCCCTGGGGCGGACCGGCGGGCCGCTCCGGCACGCCCAGCCACGCCAGCCAGTCGTCGACCGCGGCGGTGACCGCCGCCGTCAGGGCCGCCGGCACCTGGTTCTCGCCGAGGAACCGGCCCTCGGCCCAGGCCCGCAGCGCCAGGTCCCCGTGCGGGACCCGGCCCGCGGCGATCCGCAGGTAGCCGACGGTTCCGGCGTCCGCGGCGGACGCGGCGTCGGGCGGGGTGGCCGGCACGGGGTATGTGGCGCACAGCCGCGCCGCCAGCGAGCCGGCGCCGGCATCGGCGAGCAGCCGCAGCAGCTGCTGGCCGCTCTCCACGGCGAACCGCAGGTCCCCGGCCGTGGCGGCCGCCTCCCGCTCCACCACCGCCTCCAGCGGGGCGGCCTCCGGCAGCCCCACCGTGCTGCCGGAGCCGGTGCCGGGCCGGTAGCGGGTGAAGCGGGCGGACTCGGCGTGCACCCGGGCGCCGACCGGCGAGCCGGCGTCCTCGCCGGTGAACTCGCCGAGCTGCCACTGCCGGGCGAGCAGCCACAGCGGGTCGGCGATGCGGGCCTCCACGGCGGGCGCCAGGTCAGCCCGCCGGGTACGCGGCTCCAGCCGCGTCCAGGTGGTGACCGACGGGGTCGCCGGCTGCTCGACGGTGGTCACAGCCCCTCCTGTCCGCCCTGCGGCGTCAGCGTCGCGTCCGGGACGAAATCGGTGGTCGTCGCGGCCTCGGCGACGTTCGTCGGGAAGTAGAGCGCGGGCAGGAACTGCCCGGCCGCGCCGAGGGAGTCGACGTCGACGGCCCGGGCCACGGCCAGGTCCAGCGCCTCCTCCAGGACCTGGGCGAGGGTGGCCGGCTGCCAGCTGGCGACGCCCTCCGGTGCCAGCCCCAGCAGGACCGCCTGCGGCGCGGCGGCGCCCGGAACGTCGTACTCGAAGGTGAGGCCGGTCTGCACCCGGCCGGCGGGGACGACCTCGGTCCACTCGTCGACCAGCAGGCCGTGCACCGGCCGGGCCGGGTCGAGGCCGCCGGGGGCGACCACCACCAGCGACACGGGCTCGGTGCCCGCCCGCGGCGCGGCCTCGCCGACCCAGCGGTCGCCCTCGGCGTACGGCAGTTGCGCGACCTGGACCGTGGCCGGCAGCTTCACCACGCCGCCGGCGTCGAGCGCCTCCGCGGCGGTGAGCACCTCCTGCAAGCGGCCCACGGCGGGGCGGACCCGGCCGTAGCGCGACAGCCACCGGCGTACCGGGTGGGGTGAGCCGCCCTGCAGGGCGTCGCTGGCGGCCAGGGCGGTGGCCAGGTCGGCCGGCTGCGGCGCCGTGGCGCGGGTCAGGACCGGCATGTCGGGGCCGAGCAGGGCCCGCACCCGGGCGATCTGGGCCTCGCGGCGGCGCGCGGGCGGCGCGCTCGGCCGGTCGAAGTCCGTCGCCGGGACGCACGCGCAGGCCGCCGGCGGGCACGGCGCCCGGTCGTGCAGCTCCGCGACGACCCGGCAGTGCGCGGCCAGCCGGCGGGCCAGCTCGGCGGCGGCCACCACCGCCGCGTCGGCGACCGCGCCGGCGGCGCCCACGGCCGGCGGGGGCGGCACGGCCCCGACCACGCCGAAGCCGGCGGCGGTGTCCAGCAGGAGCCGGACGTCCGCCTCGTCCCAGCCGGCCGCGTCCACCGCGGGCACGTCGGCCAGCGCCGAAGCGGCGTCCCGGGCCGCCTGCCACAGCTCGTCGGCCTGCGCCTTGGCGACCTCGTCGACCTGCGGCGGCGCGTCGGCGTCGAGGCCGAGGTCGGCGGCGACCACCGGCCGGGACCGGCCGACCAGGTCCCGCAGCACGTTCACGGCGTGCAGGAACTCGGCCAGGCTCACCCGGTCGCCCGGCCAGGCGGGGTCGCGGTCGTAGTCCAGCTCCAGCGTCCAGTCGGGCTTCACCCCGGCGGGCAGCAGCGGTCCCCACGCGTCCAGCGCGATGCGCCGGTCCAGCTCGGCGTCGCCGGGCCGGCCGGGGTGCGGCGGCACGGCGAGCAGGTCGATCGCCGGCAGCTGCAGCCGGTCCAGGCTCGCCGGCTGCCACGGTGTCGCGGTGATCCCGTCCGGCGCCTGCCAGCGGTACCGCCACCAGACCCGCGGCGAGGGCGGCAGCAGCACGGAGGTGAGCACGTCCGCGGCGGCGCCGACGATGCGCGGGTGCTGGGCGCGGCCGGCCGGCCAGTCCTGCCGCAGCCGGTCCGCCCGCTCGTCGACGTTGACCAGCAGCAGCACCCGATGGGTCAGGGTCGCGCCGGTCGCCGGGGTGCGGGTGACGTGCAGCTGCGGCGGGTTGGTCGCGGCACCGGAGGCGGCGTCGACGGCCGCCGCGGCGCGGTTCATGTCGCCGAGGGCCAACTGGTGGACGCTCTCGGCGAGCAGCGTGTCGGCCACCGCGTCCGTGGCGTCGGCGAGGTCGGCGAGGACGTCACGGACGGCGGCGCGGGCGCCGGCCGGCAGCGCGTCGAGCTGGGCGCCGATGGCGCCGGCCTGGTGCAGCCGGTGCAGCTCCAGCCCGTCGACCGTCTGCGCCGACTCCACCGTCGCGGTGACCGTCGCGCCGCCCGGGGCCGGGTCGACCCGGTGGGCGCGGACCGGCGCGAGCCGGCGGAACAGCGGCAGATGCGCGTCCAGCGGGCCGTCCGGGTGGTCGTGCAGGCCGCGCTCGAAACGGTAGCCGAGCAGCGCGCCGAGGCTCTGCCCGGCGCGTACGCCGTCGAGGAGCTGCTCGGCGAGGCGGACCCGGCGGGAGGACAGTTCGACGGCCAGCGGGTGGTCGCCGCCCTGGTGCGAGCGCCAGGCACTGCGCAGCACCGCCGAGGTGACGGCCTGCGCCGGCGACGGGGCGTGGACGTGCCCGGCCCCCTCGGGGGCGGCCGGCAGCGTCGGCGGGGCCACCTCGGGGGGCACGTCGTCGGGGCGGGGCACCATCCGCGGGGGCTGCGCCGGCCGCAGGTCGACCAGCCAGCCGTACCCGCCGACGTGCACGCCGGGGTGTGGCCCGGCCGTGAGCTGGGCGAGCCGGCGGGTGGCCAGCGAGGTGATCCAGGCGTCCAGCCGGTGCGCGGCCAGCCCCAGCGTGCCGGCGACGTGCCGGTGCAGGTCGGCCGGGGACAGTCCGCTGTCGAGCAGGTCGGCCAGGCCGGTCAGCCCGGCGCGGAAGGCCCGCAGCTCGGTGGTGGCCCGCACCTGCCGGGGGTCGTCGTGGACGTCGGCGAGATAGCCGCCGACGGTGGCGCCGTCGGTCCCGGGGACGTCGACGCCGAGGCGGCGACGCAGCACCGGCGTGCGGTCGTGCGGGCGGATGTCGACCAGCTCCGGCTCCGGGATCTCCGCGGCGGCGGGCAGGGCCGCCTCGGCGGCGAACGCGTCCGCGGCGGCGGAGTGCTCGGCGATCAGGGCGGCGCGCAACAGCCGGTGGAACAGCGGCACCGGCCCCTCGCCGGGGCGCGCGGGCACCGCGTCGCCGTGCAGCCCGACGGCGGCGAGCGCGCGCAGGTACGCGCCGATCCGGTCGGCCCGTGGCGTTCCGGGGCCGTCCAGCAGGGGCGTGCCGAGGGCGTACGCCTCCTTGGCGAAGACGGCCAGGGACAGCCGGGGGTCGGTGGCGCCGCCCAGGCCCAGGGCGGCCAGCAGGTCCCGGGCCGGCTCGACGACCTGCTCGCGCCAGTCCGGGCCGAGCCCGAGCCGGGCGAAGCGCCACAGCCAGCTGACGTACTCGTTGCCGAGCATGCTGCGGGCCCGCACCTCCAGCACCCGGGCGTCGGTGGCCAGCACGTCCAGCAGGGCCCGCTCCGGGTCGGCCAGCCCGGGGACGATCCGGGGAATCCGCGAGGGGAGCCACACCTGCTGCCACAGCCGGGTCAGCAGCGTCACCGCCCGGGCCTCGCCGCCGCCGGCCGGGCGCCAGTCCCGCAGGCTCGCCACGGGCAGCAGCCCGTACGGCTGGCGGCCGACGCGCAGCGTCGGCAGCGGCCCCTCGGCGTGCACGTGCGCGACGAAGTGGTCGCGCACCACGGCCGCCTCCGCCGGCGTGGCCACCGGCAGCAGGTGCCGCAGCAGGCTGCCGAAGCTGGCCGGCCAGAGCGCCCGGCGGACCAGCCGGCCGGTGGGCCGGTCGGTGACGGTGGCGCCGGTGCCGCGGGCGAGCGCGGCGGGGGCGTCCGGGCGGGCCGGCTGCTGGCGGGCGGTGCTGAGCGCGTCGTCCGGCGCGGCCGTCAGCGGCACGCCGAGGGCGGCGGCGACGAGCGCGGCGGCGGCCTCGGGCGCCTGGGCGTCGACGGCGCTGTCGCCGGTGCTCGGCGCGGCGGTGGTCGGCGCCGCCGCCGGGGTGGCGGTGACGGTGTTGTTGGTGGGGCTGTCGGGGGCGAGGAACGCCAGCCCGTCGGTCGCGGCGTGCGCCTCGAACAGCCGGCCCAGCGCGCGGGACGCCTCGGCGGGTGTGCTCGCGCTGTCCAGGCCGAACACCAGCAGCCGTTCCACCGTCTCCGGCCGTCCCGCGCCGTCGGTGGGGACGGTGGCGGTCAGCGCCATGCCGGCGTCGAGGGCGGCGGCGAAGTCGACCGTCCAGCGCATTCCGGCGTCCACGGGCGGCGCCTCGGCCGGCACCTGCGCGAGGGTGCCGGTGCCCTCCGGCGGCACCGGGCTGGGCCCGACCGGAAGGTCGGGGGTCACCGGGCCGGAGGTGCCGGTGAACAGCCGCCCGCCGACCGTGCGGCCCACGGCGTACCAGCGGGTGGGCAGCAGCCGGGCCCGGGCCGGCTCGCACCAGGGGCCGGGGCGGGGCAGCGGGTCGGGGAAGTTCCCGCCGGTCGGTTCCATCACCCGGGCGATCCACCCGGCCCGGGTCGCGCCGTAGCGGCGGACCAGGTCGGCCCAGGCGGCCTCGTCGGGCGTGCCGGTGACGCCGCCCACCCGGCCCTCGCCCCAGTACGCGCGGCCCGCGGCGGCCTCCTCGGCCATGAGCCCCGGCTCGTGGTCGTCGATGTGGATCTGGTCGGGGTAGACGCGGATCTTCAGGGTGGCGCCGTCGAACCGGGTCTCCAGGCGCACCGGCAGCATCACCGCCGGGGCCTGCGGGGAGAGGGTCCACGGGGTCTGCGTCAGCGCGCTGGCCAGCGGCGGCCGGTTCACGGCGTACGACGAGGTGGTCATCAGGGGTTCTCCGGCTCGGGTAGCAGGTCGCTGGCGTGGCGGGCGAGCAGGACGGGGCGTTGCAGCACGGCCAGCGCGGTGTCGGCGGCGTTGCCGTCCGGCCGCGCGGCGAAGGCGACCGCGTCCGGCGGCAGCGGGTCGCCGGTGAGGTCGACGCCGAAGCGGGGCGCGGCCGGCTGCTCGCGCAGCAGGAAGAAGTAGCCGGCGGAGCCGGCGCTCTGCCGGGTGGCGCCGCAGGCGGTCGCGGCGGTGTACGGGAAGCCGAACAGCAGCAGGTCGGGAGAGAGCCGCGCGGTGAAGATGGGCAGGATGTCCGGCCCGGTCGGGACGCGCTGCTCGGGCCCGGTCCAGGTGGCGGCCCGCATGGTGACGATGGTGGACGGGTAGCGGCGCAGCAGTTCGCCGCGGACGACCAGCACCAGCGACTGTTCGCCGGGGGCGCCGACGGCCGTGAGGTGGCTGCCCAGCGCCCCGTTGCGCCAGGCGGTGTCGGTCAGCGGCGGGATGTCGGTCAGCGGGGCGCCGGCCGAGACGGCGCCGCGGACGTCCCAGAACTGCCGGAACCAGGTCTGCCGCGGGTCGGCGGGGAACTCCCGCCACAGCATCTCCCGGCTCATCTCGTGGTTGAGCCCGACGAGGAACGCCTCGATGAACCGGGGGTTGGCGGCCAGCGCCGTCATGGTCTCCGGCGCCACGGCGGGCAGGTTGGGCACGACGTGCTCCTGCGACAGGCCGCGCAGCAGCTCGTAGGCGGGGATGTTGAAGGTGACCCCGGCGAGCAGCCGCCGCAGCGGGTCGCCGCTGTCGGGCAGGGCGTCGACGAGGTCGCCGTCGCCGAGGGCGAGGCCGGCCAGTACCTCCCCGGCCACCGCGGTCTCCGGGCGGACGGTCTCGCGGACGGCCGCCGCGGCGGCGGCGAGGTCGACGGACGCGGGGCGGTGGTCGCGGGCCAGCGACTGCGCCGGGGCGAGCCGGTCCTGGTGGTTGGCGGCGGCGGTCATGAAGTCGTCGCCCATCCGGGCCCGGTCGGCGACGAGGTCGGCGCGCAGGTCGGCGATCGCCACGGTGCAGCCGCGGGCGGCGCCGGCGTCGGCCGCGCCGGTCACGGTCGTCGGGGCGCTCCAGCTGACCGGTACGCCCGCCGGGTCGAGGTCGAAGGCGGTGCGGCAGGTGACGGTGGCGCCGGTGCGCCACGCGACGACCAGGTCGGGCCGCCGGGTGCCGGTCACGTCCGCCACGGCCACCCCCGCCCCGGCCGCGCCGGCGACGGCCGCCTCGTCGGGCACCGGCTGCGGGGCGGTCCAGCCGTTGACGATCCGGCCCCGGCGGTTGAGGCCGCGTCCGGTGAGGTAGCGGGCGACCGGCGTGGCGCCGACCGTGCCGGCCGCGAAGACGAGGAGGTCGGGGACCTGGTCGCCGGTCATGTCCACCACCTCGACGCCGACGGAGGTGATGGTGCCGAGCTGCTGCGGGGTGGGTTGGGAGTCGCTCCAGCCGCGGGTCACCGCGCCGGAGTCGTCCAGGCCCCACCCGACGCGGTAGTACACCCGGTTGTCGGCGCCGCCGGGCCGGCTCACCCCGTACGCGACGACCAGCTCCGGCCGCCCGTCGTCGTCCAGGTCGGCGAGGGTGACGTCGAGTCCCGCCGCGTCGCCGCTGACCGGGTCGGGCAGGTCGTACGGGCCGGACCAGCCGCCGGTGGCCGCGCCGCCGGCGTCGGCGTCCCGGCCGATCCAGTAGGCGATCCGGCAGGTGCCGGCGGCGGTGCCCGGCAGCAGGGCGGCGGTCACCAGGCAGGGCGGGCCGGCGGGCTGGACGGCGCCGATGGTGGTGGCGGTGGCGCGGGCCGCGACCGGGATCGCCGGGCCGTCCACGGCCGGGGTCAGGGTGCGCTCCTGCACCGTCCCGTCGTCGCCGAGGTTGTGCCCGACCTGCACCCGCGGCCGGCTGCCGGCGCCCTGCGCGACGGTGTGGGTGAACAGCAGCGACGAGAGCAGCCCCACCCGGGGGGCGAACCGCAGGTGCGCCGGGGCGGGCGCCTCGTCGGGGCCGGCGCCGCGCGGGTCGGCGGGCAGCCCGTGGTCGATCCAGGCGGCCGGCGCGTAACCCCAGCGGAACGAGGTGAGCCGGCCGTCGGCGGTGACCGCGTACAGCTCGCCGGTGCGGGAGTCGCCGACGAACGGGCCGGGGCGGTGCCGGCCCAGGCCGCCGGCGGGCACGGTGGTGGTGACGTAGTCCCAGCCCCAGTACCACCGCTCGTGCAGGTCGTGGTAGTAGCGGAAGCGCCGCATCAGCCGCAGGTCCGCCGGGTTGGCGGCCGGCGCGCCGAGGGTGATGATGGCCAGCTCCTCGTCGTTGCCCAGCGGCGCGGCCTGCTGCGCCAGCGACACCACGCGCCGCCCGTCGGGGGCGGCGTCGTGCGGCAGGATCGACCCGTCCGCGTACTGCGAGACCAGTCGCCCGTCGGGCGTGACGTACGAGTAGCCGGTCCGGTTCTCGCCGGGGTAGGTGTGCTGGCTGGCCGGGGAGCCCCAGACCGGCGGCATGGCGTCGCTGCCGACCTGCCGCCAGCCGCCGTTGTGGCCGAACAGTCGCTGCTGGGTGGTGGCGACCAGCACGCCGACCATGGACGGGCGGGGCGAGCCCCACAGTCGTTCGCCGGAGCGCAGCGCGGGCGCGCCCAGTGACGTCCACGCCCTCGTGGCGGGGGTGTAGCGGTACAGGTTGCCGTCTCCGCCGAGCAGGTAGACCTGGTCGCCGCCGCCGACCGGCCGGCTGCGCACGCCGAGCGGCGGGGCGCCGCAGTCGGTCCACACCCACCGGTCGCCGTCCCAGCGCCGCTCGAACAGCCGGCTGTCGCGGGTGCGCACGTACACCCGGTCGGGCGGGACGGCGGCGCCGGAGGTGGCGACGGCGGCGCCCGGCGGGGTGCCGTGGTCCCGCCACTCCCACTGGTCCGGGGCGACGCGGCGCCGCTCGAACAGCCGCCCGTCCGCGGTGCCGAGGAAGAACCGGTCGTTGCCGAGCAGGTCGCCGGCGTTGGTGGTGACGTAGGTGACCGGGTCGTCGGACGCCAGGGCCCGTACCGCCGCCTTCGTCGCCGCTGTGCCGCTGGTGTGCCACCACGGGTTCCGGGCGGCCTGCTCGATCACGGCCCGGGTGAGCGAGCCGAGGCCGCGGCCGTCGGTGACCAGGGTGTCGAGGACCGTGCCGCCGGCGGGCACCCGCGCGGCGGGCACCGGGCTGGTGCCGTCGGCGAGCCGGGCCAGCGCCGCCGGACCGGCGGTGGGGTCGACGCGTCGGGCGAGGGGCCCGCGGGGGCGCAGCAGCCGGCGTACCGGCGCGCTGGTGGCGGCCCGGGCGCCCGGGTTGGCGTCCAGCCGACGGTCCAGCGGCTCGTCGTCGACCGCGCGGGCGGCGGCGGGCCCGGACGCGCGGGCGGCGGCCGGTCCGGACGTGTCCACCAGGTCGTGCACCGGCTGGGTCATGGCGACGAGCTGGTCGTCGGTGACCGCGGTGCCCGGGGTGTCCGGGTCGACCCGGCGGGCGAACAGGGCGGTGGCCGTGTCCCGGGCGGCCTGGCCGCGGCGCAGCTGCTCGTTGGTCTCGCGCAGCGCGGCGGCCCGCTCCCAGGCCGCGGCGGCCAGGTCCTCCTGGTGGCGCTGCACCACCTGGGTGCCGAGCGCGGCGGCGGCCCGGTAGCGGGGGTCGAGGTTGAGCCCGGCCAGCCAGCGCGGCTCGGCGCCGCCGGCGGGCAGCTGCCCCTGCTGGGTGTGGATGTCGCCGTACAGCGGCGGGGTCAGCCGGTCCTGGGCGTGGCGCAGCAGGTCGGTGAGGGCGCCCGCCCAGGCCGCGCGGACGTCGTCGGCCCACACGGTCGGGGTCATGCCGGGGGCGGCCAGCGCCCCCTCGAAGCCGAGGACGGACCGCCCCTCCACCCCCTCGTCGGCGCCGGTCGGCAGCCCGCCGCCGGGCGCGGCGATGTCGACCGGTTGCCGGCCGACGTCGGCGGGCAGGACCCGGGGGCGCAGCCGGCGGGCCAGGGACTCGAAGTCGCCGTCCGGGCCGGTGCGGAACGTCCAGTGGTGGTAGACGGGTAGCAGGACCGCGTCGTCCGGGCCGGGGTGCGCCGAGTCGGGGCCCCAGGCGGGGGCGAGCGGCCCGGTGTCGTCGACCGGCTGGCCGAGCCCGGCGCGGACCCCGGCGGCGAAGGCGGGCACCACGGCGGCGAGGTAGTCGGTGCCGGCGGCGAGCCGGCGCGGGCACAGCAGCCGCGACAGGGTACGGTCCGGGGCGTCGGCGATCACCGTGGCGACGTCCTCGTCGCCGGTGACCAGCACCTGGGCGTGCGCCCAGGCCCACGAGTCGGCCAGCGCCGGCAGTTGCCGGACGGTGGTGGCGAGCCGGGCCAGCGCCTGGCCCGGCTCGGTGCGCAGCTCCGCCCCGCCCTCGCCGGCCGGCACCACGACGAGGACCAGCCACGGGCGCAGCGCTCCGCGGGCGTCCGGCCGGGCCGGCGTGTACAGCCATGGCAGCTCCGGGCTGTCGAACTCCACGGCGGCCAGCAGGGACACCTCGACGTTCTCCGCGCCGGGGGCCGGGAAACTGCGGATGATCTCCTGCGGGTCGAGGCCGACCACGTCGCCGGGGCCGTGCAGCAGCGCGGTGGTGGTGCCGGCGATCTCGGTGGTCTTGTCGCTCGCGGTGTCGGTGCCCAGCGCGGCGACGGTGAGGGTCACCTCCGCCCGGGCGCGGGGCAGGGCACCCGTCAGGGTGTCGGTGTGGGAGACGACCCGGGCGACGCCGTCGCGCACCCAGGGCAGGAAACGCAGGCCACCCATGTCAGCAGACCTCCAACTCGACGGGCGTGATCCTCGGCAGGGGCACCCGCACCCGGGACCGGCGCGGTGCAGCCGGCGCGGCGGCGACCCTCCGCTGTGCCGCCGCGGTCCGCTGCGCGGGCACGGTCGGCGCGGCGGTCCGGCCGGCGGGCCCGGTGGCGGCCAGGTCCAGGGCGGGGCCGGCGAAGCGCGCGGCCCCGCCGTGGCGGGTGCCCGCGTACGCGGCCGGGGCGGTGGCCGCGAACCGGGCCAGCGTGTCGCTCCCGCCGCGGGCGGCGAACCGTGCGGTCGCCGGCTGGGCGGGCAGGGGCCGGCCGGCGGCGTCCGGGTCGTCGATGATGATCCGGTCGTACGCCGAGTCGTCGGACAGGTCGGCGAAGGTGGTCAGGTCGGCCGCCGGCAGGGCGGTGCCCTCCGGCAGCGCCACCGTCCGCCCGGCGGCCAGCCGGACGACCCCGGGGGTGGTGATCTGCTCCACGGGTGACAGGTCGCGGAACTGGCCGGGCGCGAAGTCGTCCTCGACGGTGTCGCCGAGGGTGCCGGTCAGGGCGCCGTCGCCGGTGCCCACCGTGACGCCGGTCAGCGTGAACCGGTTCGGCCCGGTGATCCGGGACGTGCCGACCCGCTGCAGGTCGGTGTCGAGCGGCAGCACGTTCTCCCGCACCGCGAGCAGCGCGCCGGGCTGCAGCAGCATCGGCCCGGCCCAGCCGGTCAGGTCGCGCAGGGTCACCGGCTCGCCGGCGCCGATGGCGGGCCGGACCTCCCAGGCCGTGGGGGTGGACAGCGCCCCGCGCAGAAGTTCGGCGGCGTCGACGTGGCTGGGCTCGTCGGCGCCGGCGTCCTTCCCGTCGGTCCAGGAGAACTTCGCCGACACCTCCCAGAACAGGAACTTGATCCGGGCCTCGCCCCAGGCCTTCCACGGGCCGGGCCCGGAGACGCCGATGATCAGGTTCACCGCCAGCAGTTCCTTGTCGCCGAACTTGAGCGACACGGTGGCGCCGATCTCGGCGGTGAACCAGAACGGCTTGAACTGGAACATCACGTCGAGCCACGCGCGGCCGTCGATGACGAAGCCGCCGCCCTCGAAGTGCAGCGTCAGTTCGGCGCCGAACTGGGCGCTGTTGCTGGTCACCGCCAGGTACGCCGACAGGTTGACGCCCTTGCCGGACTTCTGCAGGGCGATGGTGAACCGCTTGACGGCCGGAAACCCGGGTGGGGCGGTGAAGCGGGGGTGGAAGCCGCCGATCGACACCGCGAACGTCCCGCCGGCGCCCCAGCGGGCCCGCAGCGCCATCTCGCCGGAGACCGGCCGGCCGAACAGCTTCGAGTCGATCAGCGCGGCGTCCACGCTGATCTCCCGGCGGGCGACGTCCACGATGCCCGCGGAGTCCAGCCGGAACTTGCCGGCGTCCTTGAAGTCGATGACCAGCCTGCCCAGCAGCAGGACGCGCACCGGGTCGGGGAACTCGACGAGCACCGCCAGGTCGGCGACGACCTGCCCGCCGAGGAAGTTCAGCCGGACCATCGCGCCGAGGACGGTGCCGGTGGTGTCGACCGGGAAGATCCGGCTGAGGGTCGCGATCACGGCGGGGGCGTTGGCGACCGGGTCCTGCGGGAACAGCAGCGCGTCGAGGGTGCCGGCGCGGGCGGCGTTGCGGACCTCCTCGGGGTTGCTGCGCCGGTTGTACCCGACGACCAGCCCGAGGCCGGTGATGGAGATGCCCCAGAACAGCGGCAGGCCGGGGAACCACTCGTACGTGCCGGCGAGCAGCAGCGAGAAGGTGTGCCCGCCGTCGGCCTCGGTGAGCCGGCTGCCGTCGGGGTTGCGGGTGTTGACGATGGCGGTGGCCTGCAGCCGGAAGCCCTTCATCGGGGCGAGCGGCGTGGTGGCGGTCATGCCGAGCTGGATGGCACCGGCGTACATGCCGCGCGGCTCGTCGACGAACAGGTAGCCGCCGCCGGAGACGATGCCGTTGTCCATCCGCAGCGCCACCCCGTCGGGCCCCTTGAACCCCGGGGACAGGTCGGCCGCGCCGAGGTTGCCGCCGCGAATCTGCCCGCCGCTGTCGTCGGGCAGCGCCGGCGGGAACGTGAGGTCGGCGCGGACGCCGATGTTCTCCACGACCACGTGCAGCGGTCCCAGCGCCGCCCGCACGGTCGTGGTGATCAGCAGGCTGACCGCGCGCGTCTGGGTGGAGGCCTGCAGCGCGATCCGCAGCCCCTCGATGCCGATGCCGTGCCAGGACAGGTGCACCGGGTACTCGGCGGCCAGGGCGGCGGCCCCGGCCAGGTGCAGGCCCGCCCGCAGCGACCAGGCCGCGCCGAGGTCGAGGCCCAGCCGCAGCCCGTCGGCGGGCAGCAGCTTGCCGAGCAGCCCGTCGCCGTCGCCGGCGCGGATCACCAGCTCGGCGCGGCCGGCGTGTACGCCCAGCTCCACGTCGTCGCGCCCGGCGCCGAGGCTCGCCCGGCCGGTGAAGACCAGCTGCCCGACGGCGAGGTGGGTGCCCTCGGGCGCGCCGATGACCCAGCCGGGCTGGCCGGCCGGCGCGATCCGGGCGATCTCGGCGGCCCACTTCACCACGGACGCACCGACGTTGGCGGTCACCCCGTCGCTGTTCAGGGCGATGGCGGGGCCGGCGCCGCTGAGGTCGGTGGCGACGTTCCAGGCGCCGATCGAGCCCTCCAGGTGCGCCTCGCCGGTCGGCGCGAGGATCACCGTCAGTCGGCCGTCCCAGCTCGCCAGGCCGAGGGTGACGCCGAGGCCGAAGGTCGGCTGCCACGCCGCGAGCCCGGCCGCGGTTGCCTCCCGGGCGGCGAGCGCGGTGCCGTCCGGCGGCTCGCCGCCGGGGGTCCGCCGCCCGGTGAACCGCAGCCGCAGCAGGCTGTCGGCGAGCCGCCGGCCCACCTCGCCCTGGTCCGGGCCGACGCCGGGGCGTACGCCCTGGTCGGCGTCGAGGCCGAGGGCGCGCAACGCCCGGGCGAGCCGGGGCAGCAGCCGGGCGGACAGCTCCGCGACGCCCTCCGGGGTCGTCCAGCCGGCCGGGGCGTACAGGGCGCGGAAGTAGCCGGCGGGGTCGGAGACGAGGTCGACGATCCGGTCCAGATGCAGCTCGTCGCGGCGGCGGGGCAGCCGGATCGGCGCGTCGCCGGGCGGCATCGGCGCGCTGGGCGGCAGCTCGGCGGCGGGAGTGACCAGGCCGAGCAGGTCGAGCAGCGGCACGGTCCACGGCACCCGGCGCGACAGGTACGTCAGGATCAGCAGGTCGAGCAGGTCGTCGGCGAGTTCGGCGGGCAGGCCGGCCACGTCCGGCAGCTTGCCCTGCAGGGTCGGCGGAAGGGCGCCGAGCTGCCCGAACGCCTTGCCGGCGGCCTCGCCGAACTTCTTCAGCGCCGCCAGGTTGTCCAGCTTCAGGTCGGCCGACGCGGCGTCCAGCGCCTCCAGCGCCGCGCCGACCGTACCCACCCAGTCCTCGAAGCGGGCGGCGTCGAACCCGCTGACCGCCTCCAGGTCCCAGCCCAGCGCGCGCATCAGCCGGGCCCGCTGCCACGGGTCGTACGCGGCCAGCACCGGCTCGGCCAGCAGCTTGATCTCGTTCCACAGCAGAACGAGCGCGTTCCTGTCCTCGGTCATCGTCCAGCCCGTCCTTCCTGCCGCCTGTCCGTCGCCTGCCCGCCGTTCACGGCGTCACCCGGGGCACGTCGCCGAGGTCCAGCCGCAGCGACCCGCGGGCGGCCGACAGGCCCCGCTCGGTGGCGGGCAGCGCGTCGACCGGCAGTGTGTACGTCCGCCCGGTCGGCCAGGACGGCCAGGCGGCGAGCCGGGTCAGCGCGGCGGCGACCTCGGCGTCGCCCGCGACGACCTGCCCGACGGCGGCGATCAGCGCCCTCTCGTGCGCGTCGGTCCAGCCGGTGGGCGGCCCCGCGAAGTCGGCTTCCCCCGCCGCCCTGGCCTTCGTCAGCACCAGGTGCAGCGGCGTGGCGGCTCGCGCCCGGGTGCGGAACTCCGCCTTCTCGGCGTTCGACGCGGGCGCGCCCACCGCGACGAGCTGGTGCGCCCGGTACTGCTGCCAGCACGCCAGCAGCGCCACCGACCGTTCCGAGGTGAACACGTCGCCGATGCGCGCCCGGCGCGGGTTGCCGTCGGCGCCCGGCACGTCCGCCACCGTGGGGGTCACGGACGGGTCCGGGGAGTCCCAGTCGGTGGCGAGCAGGTCGTGCAGCCGCTGCCGGGCGAACGTCCAGATTCCGCGCCGGACGCCGTCGTGGCCGCGCAGCGCCAGCGCGTAGCGGTGCATCCAGTGCCACGACCGCAGGCCGAGCAGCTCCGGGGTGGTGGCGATGCCCGGGCCGGCGGCTCCCGTCGGGTCGGTCTGCGCCGGGCGGGCCCGCAGCACCCGCAGGTCGGGGAAGAGCAAGCCCGCGCCGTCGCGTCCCCAGCCGGGCACGGCGGTGACGCCGGCCTGCCCGGCCAGCGCCTCGTAGGCGTCCCGGTCCGTGGCGCGCAGGAAGGCCAGGTACGCCCACATCTCCCCGGGCGCCGCGTCGATGTCCAGCGCCGGTGGGGCGGTGGTCGGCGCGAGCAGCGGCCCGTGCGCCCGCCAGCCGTACGGGCCGAAGCGGATCACCGTCGGGTCGTCCGCGGCGACCGCGTCGAGGTAGCCGCCGGCCGCATCCGGCACGCGGTTCTCGGCGACGGCCCGCAGCACCTTGAAGGTCGACAGCTGCCGGGCGGCGCGGGCGCCGGCGTCCCCGCCGCCGGCGATCGCCGCGACGAGCGCGGGCAGCGACGGCCCGGCGCCGTGCTCCTGCGGGCGCGGCAGGACCGCCTCGGGCAGCAGCTCCGCCTCGGCGTCGAGCACCGGCCCGCTCCACTGCGCGTCCGTGGCGTGCGCCCGGTAGGCGCCGAGCCGGATCAGCTCCGGGTGCTCGGCCGGGGCGCCGCCGGCGTCCGCCGGGCGGCCGGTGACCACCCGCGAGTACAGCCGCCGGTCGGCGGCGGTGACCTCGTCGAACAGCCACACGTTCGGCCGGTCGAGCCGCTGCGGGACGTCCCCGGCGACCTGCCACGACTCCACCACGACCGGGCAGCGCCACCGCTGGTCCAGCCAGTGCTTGATCGCCACCTGGGTGGCCAGGTCCGCCACGCCGCTGACCGGCCCGAGGTACCGCTGGGCCTCCGGCACGTCCACCGGCCGCAGCCGGTCGGAGTAGCGGGGGGCGGTGGCGCCCGCCGGCTCCGTCGCGGCCCGCTCGCGGCGGGCGTACGCCTGGAACTCCCGCACCGCCCAGTAGGTGACGATGCCGTACCCGCCGTCGGCCGCGTCCGGGGCCAGGAAGCCCAGCGTGGCCAGGTCCTGCTGGAGCCGGGTCACCCAGCGGTCGGTGACCGGGGCCAGGTCCGCCGGCCGCTCGATGCCGTCGTAGCGGGCCTTGGCTGTGACGGTGGCGTCCCGGTCGTCGGGGCGCAGCACCCATCCCCCGTAGGGCGGGGTGACGGTCAGCGAGCAGCCGAAGGACAGGTCCACCGTGAAGGTGGTGAGGGCGGCGGCGCGCTTCTCGCCGGGCAGGTGCCACCAGAGCCGCTGGGTGGCCGACTTGCACTCGCCGTCCGGCCAGTCGAAGGTGATCTCGCCGAGGTTGTTGTGGCCGACGATCTCCTTGCCGTTGCCCCACGAGTCCTTGTAGTTGTCGAGGTTCCGGGCGGCCGCCAGGTACTGCGCGAGCGCCTGGTCGCGCGGCAGGCCGGCCGGGTCCACGACGGACTCCGGCGTGCCGCCCCGGAGCACCTGCGGATCGGCCTCGTCGTGGCGGACGAACTGCACGTAGACGCTCCACTCCGGCGGCCGGGTCAGGATCTTCAGCGCGTCGAGGTCGGCGACGGAGGGCCGGCCGGACACCCACCAGCCGGTGACGTCGTCCGCGGCCAGCGTCACCTGCACCCCGGCCTGCATCCGCTGCCCCTCCTTGTCGGGCAGCTCGTTGGCCCACCCGACGAGGTCGATCCGGCCGGTGACGTCCAGCAGCGGCACGTAGCCCACGGCGTGCAGCAGCCGGGTCCTGTCGTCCTCGTTGTGGAATCCGCTGGACACGAACCCGGCGAGTACCCCCTCGGTGCGGTTGACGCCCTGGAAGGGCTTGGCCGGGTCCGGCCCGCACGCGTAGGGCAGGGTGGCGGAGTAGCGGATCCGCTCGGCGGAACCGAAGTGGATGTCGCCGCCGAGCATCACCAGCCGGCGCCGGCGGATCCCGTCGGCGCCGGGCGGCGCGGCGGCGAACAGCCGAGCGAGGATCTTGTGTACGGCGGCGTCGCTGGCCACCCAGGCGTCCTCGTTGTCGGCGGTGTACCGGCCGGCGAACACCTTGGCCAGGGGCTGCGCGAGCTGTTCCAGCACCGGCACGCCGAACAGGGCGACCGGCTGGGCGACGACGGTGACCGCGTCGTCGCCGAGGACCCCGCCTCCGCTGATCATCTCGTTGAGCGGCTGGTCGTCGTAGAGCAGGCCGCCGGGGTGGTCGCCGCCCGCCGCGAACTGCCGCCAGGTGCGGGTGTCCAAGGCGACCAGCTGGTAGCGGGGCCAGGTGACCGTCCAGTGGTAGGTCAACGCCCCCGCCGGCCGGACCAGCCTGCCCTCGTCGGTGACCGCGGTGGGCAACCCGAGGCGGGTGCGCAACGCCTCGTCGTCGCCGTCGTTGGGGGCCGCCGTCCAGTCGCGCAGCGCGGCCAGCGCCGCCCGGCCCGGCTCCCCGGCGTCGCCCGCCTCGGCGAACCGCTCCGGGGTGTTGCCCCACGCCTGAAAGACGGCGAAGGCGGCCATCCCGTTGCGGACCACCCGCCGGCCCAGCGGCGAGTTCACCACCGCGTCGGTCACCCAGGAGCGGGTCATGTTCCAGTCGTCGGTGATCTCGTGGTCGTCGGCCACCATGTACGTCGCCACGTTGGCCAGCTGCCGGCGCACCGCCGCCAGCCCCTGCCGGAACCCCCACAGCGCGAGGGCCTGCTCCTGCCACCGCTCGTACCGCTCGATGATCTCCTTCTGCTGCGCGCTCGGGGTGTACGGCCGCCCGGCGCGCATCAGGTCGTGCACCGTCTCCCCGGGCCGGCGGTCCTGCGGGTCCTTCAGGATCCGGGTGTCCGCGGGCAGCACGTGCTCGAACCGCGGCCAGCTCTCGGGCCACAGCACGTCCGACCAGACCAGCAGGTACATGCACAGGTACTCGCGCAGCGACATCAGGTGGCTGGCGGCCTCGCCCGAGGTGAACTTGGCGTCCCGCTCCATCGTCGTGGCCCGCTTGCCGGGCGCGTACGTGACGTCCGTCGGCTGCCCGGTGGTGCCGACGGGCATGCCCTCGGCGGCCAGGCCGAGCCGGGTGGCCACCCCGACGTGCGCGGGCACGGCCGGCTCGTCGCCCACGGCCGGCAGCGCGTCGTGCCCGTGGATGATGGCGAGCAGCGGGTCGGCCACGTCGTCGGCGTAGATCTGGTCCCCGCCGAGCACCAGCTGGTGCGGGCGCAGGACCGGGTCCCCGGCCACGCCGGCGATGATCGGGTCGAGGGCGGGGAACGCGTCGGTGCCCTCGCCGTGCGGCTTGCGGCACGACCCGTGGAAGATCCGCAGCCGGTTCGGGTCCGCGGGCGGGGTGGCGAAGGTCGGGAACGCCGGGGCGGCGGCCGGCGCCTGCGGGTGGCCCAGGTAGGTCAGCGCCGCCCGCGCGGCGGTCGGATCGGCGGCGACCACGCCGGCCTCGAACAGGCTGTTGCCGGTCGCGCCGCCGGCGAACCCCAGGTCGTAGCCGTAGAGCGTGCCGGGTTGCAGGGTGATCCCGGCCACGGTGACGACGGCGACGTGCAGCCGCTCGCCGAGCCGTACGGTCGCGCGGCTGCCGGTGCCGACCGTGCCGGCGCGGGCGTACCCGGGAGACGCCCCGACGCCGAAGACGGTCAGCGTCACCGTGCTCGCCGCGCGCAGCGCCACGAACACCGTGACGCTGGTCGGATCGACGCGGCGGACGACAGGGCCGCACAGGACAAGTGGCAGGCTGGACGGAGCCGTCATCGCACATCCCTTCGCGCTCGGCCGAGCGACGGTGCGGTGCCGGGTCGCGCGGTGGTGACACCACGATTGAAGCCGAGCGCCCCCGACGCGCCTACCGCCGCAACAGCGCGAAGATCCAGGCCGAGGAGACGACAACCACCCGACGGGCGACCCGCCGGCCGATCCGACCAGCGAGACTGACTGTCCACTCAGCCTTTTTCACTGACGGACACCCGACGCTGGCTTGTCGTCGGCCCGGAGACCGGCGCCGTTGTAGCCGCCAGCCAGCCCCGTCATCGTTGGCCCACAGCGCGTCGAACCGCCGCCGCAGGCCCGTGGGCGGCTGGAATGTGGTTCAGATCCTGCCAAGTATGGTCCGCCCATACGGGCGGCGGCATCACCAGCGACAGTGGCGAGCGCTCTGCGGCTCTCGTCGACGTTCGGGCAGTCGACGCAATCCACACTCCCGCCTCGGCAGGCAGGGGGCTACGTCCTGCCTGCCGAGCCGCGACAGCGCTGCTGACCGTTGGAGCCTCCGAACGGCTCGTTCGCTATCAGGCTGTACAGCCGCGCGGGTCGCGCTCGCCGATCTCACGGATGACGGTGTGGGTGAACCGGGCGGGTGTTCCTTCGCTGAACAGGGTGACGCCGGTGTCGGCGGGCTGGGGGAAGATCTGGTTGGAGTGGACGTGTCTGCCGTCGTCGACGAATACTTCCATGGTCGTCCGGTCGATGAGAATTCTCAGCCGCACCTCGGTTTGGCCGTCGGCGAGCGGGCTGTGGCTGTCGAGGTGGCGGCCGGTGGAGTCGGGGCGGCCGGTGTGTCGGCGACTGGTGTAGACGTGCCCGTCGCGGACTCCGACGGTGGCGTGGCGGGTGCCGTCGGTCGATGTGCGAAGGTGGAGGCCGACGTGCGCAGGACCAGTCCACCTTATGGTCGTGGAGATTTCGTACGCGGTCGCTTGGAAGCCGAGCCGGTGCTGGCTCTCGACGTAGGCATCGGGCAGGTGAATGGTGTTGGTCACGAGGGTGTCGAGCGACCGGACCGGCCGTGAATGAAGGCGATACGTGCCGTCGGGTTGCTGGTGCAGGCGCAGCTCGCGGACGACGGAGTCGGTGCCGTTAAATCCGTCGTGCTCCCATGTCGGTGTGGTGTCGGGATACGCCCAGTTGTTCATCCAGGCCACCGCCAGTCGGGTTTGCGGGTCCGCGTCGCCGCCGCTGCGATGTTCCCACGTCACCGCCGCGTACCAGTCGTGCCCGTGGTCGAGCCACTGCGGTTGGGCGGCGTCGGCGTGGAACCTCACCCCGTCGAAGGTCCCGGTCCAGTAGGCGAACGTGTTGGGTAGGCCCGCCGGTCTGCCGTCCGCGCTGGCGCCCAGAATCCACTTGCTGGTGCCGTCAGTGGATTGGATGCGGAAGAGGTCCGGGCATTCGAGTATGCCGATTCCTGCGGTGGCGAAGCGGGACAGTGGCTCCCAACGTTTCAGGTCGGTGGAGCGGTAGAAGCCGATGTGGTCGCCTTCCGCGATGAGCACGATCCACGCACGGCGCGCATCGTCGCGGATGATCTTGGGGTCGCGGAAGTCCTCTTGGCTTGGGTTGGGTAGCACCGGCTGGTCGCTGTAGTGCTGGAAGGTCTTGCCGCCGTCGGTGGAGTGCCACAGGAACTGGGCCTGTCGCCCGTCCGCGCCGGCGTGGTCCGGCTGGGTGGCCAACGCGATGACCGCGCCGGGGCCGAACCCGCCGGAATCGTCCTCGTCAACGACCAGTGACCCGGACCAGACGTCGCCGTTGGGTTGGGTGTGCTTGGGGATCGCGACTCCCTCGTCGTGGAACGTGACGTTATCGGTGGTGGTGGCCAACCGCCAGGCGGTACCCGTCGCGCGCGGGTAGTCGGCGTTGTAGAGGTAGTAGTAGTGGTAGCGGCCGTTGAGAAAGATCGGCCGTTGAGGATCGTTCTTCCATCCGTCCGGGGCGGTGAAGTGGTACACGCACCGGTATGAATCCTTCATCGGTCGTGGATGCCCTTCAGGGTGTCGTCACCGGCTTTTCGGCATTGCGGTTCGCGAGGCCGACGAGGCTGAGCGCGTCGGCGTGGTGACAGGCGACGTAGCGTTTTTGGGCGACCTGCCGCCACTGTGGTGTCTCCTGGCCGCACAGGGCCGTGGCGTAGCGGCAGCGCGGGTGGAAGTGGCAGCCGCGGGGCGGGTCGGAGGGACTGGCGACCTCACCGTGGAGGACGATCCTCTCCCGTTTGAGGCCCGGGTCGGGGACCGGGGCGGCGGACAGGAGAGCCTCGGTGTAGGGGTGACGGGGAGCGCTGAACAGCTCGTCGGTATCCGCCAGCTCGACGATCCTCCCGAGGTACATGACGGCGACGCGGTGCGAGAGGTGCTCGACGACCGCGAGGTCGTGTGCGATGAACAGGTAGGCCATGCCGAGTTGTGACTGCAGGTCCTTGAGGAGGTTGAGGATCTGGGCCTGGATGGAGACGTCGAGCGCCGAGACCGCCTCGTCACAGACGATCAGGCGTGGATTGGACACCAGGGACCGGGCGATGCCGATGCGTTGCCGCTGGCCACCGCTGAACGCGTGCGGGTAGCGGTGCAGGTGCTGGCTGCCGAGTCCGACCATTTCCAGGGTCTGGCGGACGCGCTCGACCGCCTCGTCGCCGCGAGCGAGCTTGTTGTGGACGAGGGGTTCCTTGACAATGTCGAAGACCGTCATCCGCGGGTCGAGCGACGAGTGCGGATCCTGGAAGATCATGTGGAAATGTCGGCGGGCGGCACGCAGCGGCTCGCCGCGCAGGGCCGTGAGGTCGGTCCACCCGGTCCCGCCGGTGTTGAGCATGACCTGCCCACGGGTGGGTTCGATGGCCCGGACGATCATCCGGCCAAGAGTTGTCTTCCCCGACCCCGACTCGCCGACCAGCGCCAGGGTCTCGCCCGCGTTCACCCGCAGGTCGATTCCGTCGACCGCGTACACCTGCCCGGCGGCGCGCTTCCAGAACCCCTTGCGGACGGGGAAGTACTTCGCCAGGTCGTTGACCGCCAGCACCTGCCGGTCATCGGTTGGCTCAGAGTGCTGTCCACTCATCGTTTGGCTCCGTTTCCTGGCCGTACAGGAAGCACCGGACCTGGTGTCCGGGCTCGACCTCGGTCAACGCGGGCACGGCGGTGTCGCACGTGCCCTTCATCGCGGCGGGACACCGTGCGTAGAAGCCGCACTGCACCGGCAGCCCGATCGGGACCGGCACGGAGCCCTCGATAACGTCGAGCCGCTCGACCCGGCGACCGGGCTGGGGCACCGAGCGCAGCAGCTTCTGGGTGTACGGGTGCAGCGGCCTGGCGAACAGCCGGTCGGTCGAGACGGTCTCGACGACCCGGCCGAGGTACATGACGTAGACGCGGTCGACCTCCTCGGCGACGATACCGAGGTTGTGGGTGATGTAGAGCGCGGACATGTCGTCCTCGCGCTGCAGTTGCTTGAGCAGGTCGAGGATCTGGGCTTGGACGGTGACGTCCAGGGCCGTCGTCGGCTCGTCCGCGATGATGATCTTGGGCTTGGCGGCGAGTGCCATGGCAATCATGGCGCGCTGCCGCATCCCGCCCGACAGCTGGTGGGGGTACTCGTCAAACCGCTGCCGGGGGTTGGAGATGCCCACCCTGGCCATCAGCTCCCCGACACGTTCACGGATCCGGGCCGGCGCGAGGTCTGTGTGGGTGGCCAGCATCTCCCCGATCTGGAAGCCGATGGTGTGCACCGGTGAGAAGCTGGTCATGGGTTCCTGGAAGACCATCGAGATCTCGTTGCCGCGGATGGAGAGCAGGTCCGGTGAGTCCGGCGGCAGCGCCAGAATGTCGACCCTGCTTCCGTCCTTGCGGGTCAGCATCGCGTTGCCGTGGACGACTTCGCCGGGCTGCGTGGTCAGGCGCAGCAACGAGTGGGCCATCGCGGTCTTGCCGCACCCGGACTCGCCGATGACGCCGACGGTTTCCTGGTCGCCGACGTGCAGGCTGACGCCGTCGACCGCTTTGACGATCCCCTCGTCGAGAAAGAAGTAGGTCCGCAGGTCACGGACGTCGAGTCTGTTCATAGTGGGTCCTTCGCGGTCCGGTCGTCGCGCATCGACGGCTCGCGCCGCCGGCTGCGCGACAAGAAAGCGGCCGGTCAGCCGGTTCTGGGCGGCGCCACCGAGTCCCGGATGACCGCCGGACAGTCGATCTCGTGCATTACGGGGCTGGCCGAGTCGCCGTCGTGGTCGGCGTTGAGGAGGTACTCCGCGGCCCAGCGACCCATCTCGTAGTGCGGCAGCTGGATCGTCGTCAGCGGTGGGCTCGCGTACGCGGCGAGTTCAATCTGGTTGTCGTACCCGACGACGGAGACGTCGCCGGGAATCGAGAGCCCGAGTTCCTTGATGGCGTAGTACGCGCCGACCGCCATGCGGTCGCTCGCGCAGAAGATCGCTGTGGGCGGGTCGTCGGCGAGCAGCAGGTCGCGGACGTGCGCGTGACCCGAGTCGGCTCGGTAGGTACCGTGACGGACCAGCGTTTCGTCGTACCTGACGCCGTAGTCCCGAAGTGCCAGTCGGTAACCTTCGAGCCGGCGACTTGCCGCGTACGTGGTGGGCAGGCCGTTGACGAATCCGACCCGCCGGTGGCCTGCTTCCAGAAGGATGCGGGTGGCGGCTCTGCCGCCGGCCATCTCCGCGGGAACGACGGACGCGAAGCGACTGCTGTTCGCGAAGCAGTTCAGCAGGACTGTCCGTACGTCTTCGAGCCCTCGAGGAGGCGCAACCTCCCGGGTGTACATCGCCGCGAAGATGACGCCGTCGACATCGCGGCTCAGCACTGCCTCCACCGACGCCTCCTCCACCTCGGGCGCGCCTTGCGTGTTCAAGACGGTCAGCAGGTGGTGCCGGGCCCACGCGGCGTCGTGCGCACCGCGGATCGTGTCGCCGGCGAACGCGGTCGTCGCGACCTCGTCGGTGACGAACGCAATCGTTTCCGACCGCTGCGTCCGCAGCCGCCGGGCGGCGTGGTTGGGTCGGTAACCGAGCGCCCGGACCGCCTCCTCGACCCGCAGCCGGGTGGCGGCCGGCACCGCCTTGCCACGCGGGTCCTCATTGATAACGAACGATACAGTTGTGGGCGACACGCCGGCCAGCCGTGCCACCTGTGCCATGGTTGGCCGCTTGGGTTGGTTCGCCGGCATCCGCGCCTCCAATCGTTTTACTAACAGGTTTCACCTAGGCGCATCCGGTGTCAACACCGGTCGGCAAGGTTGCTCCGTGGCCGGGCACCCAGGGTGCGCCGGCCCCGCCGGGCAGCTGGGCGCCAGCACCACCGGCCGATCATGTCATCAGTTGGAAACGAGCCCGTCAACCTCTTGACACCATGTTCACCGCCTGTGTATCCATTTACTAAATCGAAACACCCCACGCTTCCACGGGCGATCTGCGCAGGCGGATGCCCTGCTGGCCCCAGGCGGATGCCCTGCTGGCCCGTCGCCACTCACGGCGACATCACTTTCCTTGCCTTCGATGCGTCGGCGGGCTGCCGGCGATGACCGCTGTCCGATCACACCGCCACCCCGCTTCCCAACTGCGGTGGTCGGCAGCGAGAGGAGTTGAACCAGGCGATGATCCGAAGAACGAGGCGGTTGGTCATATGGGGCGCGGCTGCCGTGGTGGTTGCGGCAGGTGCCGTGTATCTGGTGCGGTCCGGGGAAGGCCCACAGGCTGCTGTGTCACGCAGCGATGGCGTGGGTACTCCGTCGGCCCGCGGGTTCCTGGAGCCCCCGGCCCTGGCGGGCAAGGTCGCCGCCGGCGAGCTGCCGCCGATCGACGAGCGGCTGCCCAAGGAGCCGTTCGTCGTCGGCCCCGGGGTGCTGCTGCAGCAGGAGCACATGGACTGGCAGGACGGCCGGTACGGCGGCACGCTCAACGGTGCGGCGACCTTCGCGACCGGTTTCGTGAACATCGCCGGCAGCTCGACGATCCTGCGCTCACCCAGCCAGACGACCGGGACGAGCGTGCCGAACATCGTGAGCGCGTTCTCCCACTCCGACGACTACACGACGTTCCGCTTCACGATCCGGGAAGGTCTTCGCTGGTCCGACGGCGTGCCGGTGACCACCGACGATGTCCGGTTCACGTTCGAGGACGTCTATGGCGACCCGGACGTGCAACGGCCGTGGCCGACCGACCTCTACACGCAGGGCGACGCCAACCTCGGACCGGCCAAGCTCAACGTCATCGACCAGTACACCTTCGAGCTCGCGTTCAGCAAGCCCTACGGGTTCTTCGTCGCCTCGCTCAACTCGTGGATCCCGAACTACGACATCATTTTCAAGCCCGCCCACTACCTCAAGCAGTTCCACCGTAAGTACGCCAAACCCGACGTGCTGGAACGGCTCGTCAAGGAGAACAAGCGCAGCAGCTGGGTCCAGCTGCTGCAGTCCAAGGACGTGCCGCACTGGGAGATCGGCGAGGCCCGGGCAATGGGGCTGCCGGTACTCAACGCGTGGGTGCTGACCGAGGCGACCGAGAGCCGACGGGTCTACGAGCGCAACCCCTTCTTCTGGCACGTCGACGCATCCGGTCGGCAGCTGCCCTACATCGACAAGGTCGTCAACAACATCGTCGTGGACACCGACGCGCAGACCAACGCGATCCTCGCCGGACAGGTCAGCGTCGCCTCCGGCGGCGAGGTGACGCTCGCCAAGATGCCGGTCTACCTGCAGAACGCACAACGCTCGAACCTCAACGTCTTCACGACCGGGTCGTTCAACAACCCGCCGCTGCTGTTCCTCAACCACGACTACGACTACAAGGCCACGGGCAGCGGGTGGCAGAAGCTGGTCACCGACCCCGATCGCCGGTTCGGTCGGGCACTGGCCGCCGCCATGGACTCCGACGGCGTCAACAAGTCCGTCTTCTTCGGCCAGTACGGCCCGCCGATGCTCAACAACACGGTCCATGACCCGGCCTTGGCCAAGCGACTACTCGACGAAGCAGGCATGAACCGCCTCGACGGCAACGGATTCCGGCTCGGCCCCGACGGCCGCCAGTTCACACTGCGGATCACGTACGCGGCCGCATCGGCCGACTTCACCCCGGTCGCCGAGCTGCTCAAGGAGCAGATCGAGGCGGTGGGCATCCGAGTGGACCTGGACCGGGTCGACACGACGCTGTTCGACCAGCGCAAGGCCGCCAACCAACTGATGGCTTCCCTGGCCTGGAACGACGGACCCGCCTGGCCGTCCGGCATCTCCGAGGACTACCTACCCGTGCACAAGGGGCCGTGGTCGCCGGCCACATGGACCTACTACATCAACGGAGGCAAGGAGGGTCGCCAACCACCGGCGTATCTGAAGGCGTTCTACGACCTGCACACCGCCCGCAAGCAGTTCCCGCCGGAGTCGGCGCAGGGCCGCCAGGTTTACGACCAGCTGATGCGGTGGCTGCAGGACAACTACGTCTTCATCCCCACCACCGGCACGCGCACCACACCCAATGTCGTGGACAAGCGCCTGCGCAACGTGCCGCAGAAGGGCGCGCCGTACGAGCTGGACACCTACATCAACGCCGAGGCGATGTGGTTCGCCGAGCAGTAGCCGACGTCAACCGCCTGGCCCTGCTACGCCGGGGCCAGGCGCCGACAACCTAGGACTGAGCCGTGTTGCACTACATCATCCGGCGCCTGCTCATCTTCATCCCGTTCCTGGCGTTGATCTCAATCGTGTCGTTCACCATCATCCAGCTGCCACCCGGCGACTACGTGGACACCTACGTCCAGAACCTGCAGCAGCAGGGCGGTACGGTCAACGCGCAGGAGAGAGCCGCCATCGAGAAGCAGTACGGGTTGGACGAGCCCTTCCCAGTCCAGTACGGGGTCTGGATGGGGCACGTCCTGCGCGGCGACTTCGGCAACTCGTTCCTCTACGACCGTCCGGTTGCCGACATCCTCGCCGAGCGCGTTCCGCGCACGATGGCGATCGCGTTGGCGGCGATCCTGTTGACCTGGCTCATCGCCATCCCCATCGGCATCCTGTCGGCACGCCGGCAGTACTCCGTCTGGGACCATGCCTTCACGTTCCTGAGCTTCCTCGGGCTGGCCATCCCGGGGTTCCTGCTGGCCCTGGTCCTGATGTACGTGGTCTACGACAAGACCGGCTGGCTGGTCACCGGCATCAACTCGCCGGAGTACCGCTCGGCCCCGTGGTCAGTGGGCAAGGCCGTCGACATGCTCAAGAACCTGTGGTTGCCGTTGGTCGTGCTGGCCGTGACCAGCGCGGCTGGGGTCAGCCGGGTCCTGCGCGCATCGCTGCTCGACGAGCTCAAGAAGCAGTACGTCACGACCGCACGCGCCAAGGGCCTGCCGGAGGGCAAGCTGATCCTGCGGTATCCGGTCCGGGTGGCCCTCAATCCACTGATCAGCACGATCGGTTGGATGTTGCCCGCGGTCGTGGGCGGTGAAGTCGTCGTCTCGAAGGTGCTCAACCTCCCGACGACCGGACCGGTCCTGCTGGACGCGATCCTCTCCCAGGACATGTACCTGACCGGAGCCCTGGTCATGATGCTGAGCGCGCTCACCGTCGCCGGGACTCTGCTGTCCGACATCCTGCTCGCGGTCCTCGATCCCCGCATCCGGTACGAGTGAGCGGCGGTGACGACATGAGCAGGACCGACAGCACGCCGGCGGCGACCCCGACCGTGACACACCCCCAGCCCCAACGCCACTACACCAACACGCGCGGCGAACAACTGCTGCGCCGATACCAGCGAGCCCGCAAACGTGGACCCCGTGCCGAGCGGCGGCTGTCCGAGGCGTCACAGCGCCGGCTGGTGTGGGCCCGGTTCAAACGGCACCGTCTTGCCGTCGTGAGCCTGCTGCTACTCGTCGGACTGTACGGTGTCGCGCTGCTGGCCGAGTTCGTGGCGCCGTACGGGAAACTCGATCGCTTCCCCGACGCCACCTACGCGAGCCCGACACGCATCCACCTGTTCCACGAGGGGAAGATGCAGGCGCCGTTCATCTACGGCGAACGCGTCACGCTCAACCCGGACACCTTCGAGTACGAGGCGGTCGCGGACACATCGCGGCGCTACCCGGTCAAGCTGTGGGTCAAGACCGACCCGTACAAGCTCGCCGGCGTCGTTCCGATGGACCGCAAGCTCTTCGGCACCGGCGACGACAGCCACCCCGTCCTGCTGTTGGGAGCCGATCACCTCGGCCGGGACCTGTTCTCCCGCGTCCTGCACGCGTCCCGGGTGTCACTGCTGGTGGGATTCGCCGGCGTGCTCGTCAGCTTCGTCCTTGGGGTCTTCCTCGGTGGGCTGTCGGGCTACTTCGGCGGACGGGTCGACGCGGTGATCCAACGCACCATCGACTTCATCATCAGCGTCCCCCTGATCCCGCTCTGGATGGCGCTGTCGGCGGCGATCCCCCCGGGCTGGTCCGGAGTCCAGACCTATTTCGCGATCACCCTGATCCTGTCCCTGGTCGGCTGGACCGGACTCGCGCGTGTGGTGCGCGGCAAGGTCATATCGCTGCGCGAGGAGGACTACGTCACGGCGGCGAGGGTCTCGTCCGCAGGGCACCTGTCCATCATCGGCCGCCATCTGCTGCCGGCTTTGACCAGCTACCTCGTCGTGCACATCACGATCGCCGTACCCAGCATGATCCTGGGCGAGACGACACTGAGCTTCCTGGGCCTGGGCGTCACCGCACCCGACGTCAGCTGGGGGTCCCTGCTCCAGCAGGCCCAGGACGTGACCGTCGTGGCCAACTATCCGTGGCTGCTGACGCCCGCCGCGTTCCTGGTCGTGGCGGTCATCCTGTTCAACTTCGTCGGCGACGGGCTGCGTGACGCCGCCGACCCGTACTCCCGCTAGACACCCTCTGCGCGAAAGGCCACCGGTGAGATTCTTCTACAAGCCCCGCTTCGGCGTAATCGGCGACTGCATCCCCTACTTCTACGAGGGCAGATACCACATCTTCTACCTGCGCGACTACCGCGACCCTGACTCGCACCGCTTCGGCAGCCCCTGGCATCACGTCTCGACCACCGACTTCGTGCACTTCGACGACCACGGTGAGGCACTGCCGAAGGGCACCGACAACGACCAGGACCCTGCGGTGGCCACCGGCTCGGTATACACCGACGACTCCGGCCGCCACCACATCTTCTACACCGGAATCAACCCCGCATTCCGCACCGACACCCAGCGGGAGCAAGCCGTCATGCACGCCGTCAGCGACGACCTCCTGGCCTGGAAAAAGGTGCCCGGTGAAGTCTGGTACGCCGACGAGTCCCGCTACGAGCGACACGACTGGCGCGATCCGTTCGTTTTCCGTAACCCCGACACCGGGCGTTACCACATGCTCCTTGCCGCCCGGCTGGCTCAGGGACCAACCGCGAGCCGCGGATGCACCGCTCTGCTCACCAGCGACGACTTGACGAACTGGGCGGTCGAGGACCCGTTCTACGCGCCAGGCCGCTACCACGGCCACGAATGCCCGGACCTGTTCCGCATCGGCGACTGGTACTACCTGGTCTTCTCCGAGTACACGACCCGGACCACCACCCGATACGTCATGAGCCGCTCTCTCGACGGCCCGTGGACCGCGCCGAAACACAACCATTTCGACAACCGCGCCTTCTACGCGGCCAAGACCGCCAGCGACGGCGAGCGCCGATTCCTGTTCGGTTGGAACCCCAGCAAAGTGGGCAACACCGATAACGGCGAGTGGCAGTGGGGCGGCTGCCTGACCGTCCACGAAATCCTCCAGAACGACGACGGCACGCTCGCCGTCCGGATGCCGCCGCAGGCGCACCACGCCTTCGGCGAACCCGTACCCGTCGACCTCACACTCGACGACACGGCCTGGACGGGCAGTGCCGGCACATACCGGGCGGACGCCCGCTACGCGCGCAGCACGGCGGTCGGCACGGCCACCCCGGAAAGCTACGTCCTGGAGGCGACCATCACCTTCGAACGCGACGGCGGCGAGGCGGGACTCCTGCTCAACACCGACACCGGCGCGCACAACGGGTACTTCCTGCGCCTGAGCACCGAGGACCAGGCCGCCCAGTTCGGCAAGGTCGGCGGCTACCGCTCCTGGTACCTGGACCACATGCCCGAACTGGACCGACCACTGCCCATCCGCCCCGGACAGCCCGTCACGATGCGGGTCATCGTCGACAAGACAGCCGTGGTCGCCTACCTCAACGACACAGTCGCGCTCAGCGCCCGGCTGTATCCGAACACGGCCGGCCGGTGCGGGCTGTACGCCGACGGCTCCTCGGTCACCGTTGCTGGCCTGTCGCTGCGGCCAATCCCCGGTTCGTGACACGTTCCCGCACCGCAGCCGACCAACAACCGCAACGACAAGCAGACGGGTTAGTTTCATGACGCACGACGGGCCGACGTCCACCGAGCACAGCGAAGCCCGCGATCTCGCAGAACTCGCGTGGACCGACCGCCACCGGCCGAGGTTTCACTTTCTGTCCCCCGGCGGATGGCTCAACGACCCCAACGGTTTGACGCACTGGAACGGCACGTACCACCTGTTCTACCAGTACAACCCTGATGCTGCCGTCCACGCCGATATCCACTGGGGACACGCCACCAGCGCCGACCTCGTCCATTGGCACGATCAACCAATCGCGCTGACCCCGGGCGACGGCCCGGACGCCGACGGCTGCTGGTCCGGCATCCTCGTCAACCATGACGGAACGCCGACCATCGTCTACTCGGGGAACCGCAACGGCGAACAACTCCCTTGTCTTGCGACCGGAGACCCCGAACTGCGTACCTGGCGTAAGGACCCCGCCAACCCCGTCATCACCGAACGCCCGTCCGAGCTGTCGCTGGTCGCGTTCCGCGACCACTGTGTGTGGTCGGAGAACGGACTGTGGCACCAGCTGATCGGCGCCGGCATCCGCGGTGTGGGCGGAGCCGCCCTCCTCTACACATCGCCTGACCTGCGGACCTGGCAGTACCATGGGCCACTGCACGTCGGCGACGCCGGCGCCCACGACCCGGTGTGGACCGGCACCATGTGGGAGTGCGTCGACCTGTTCCCGCTCGCCGACCGTCACGTGCTCGTCCTGTCGGCCTGGGACAATGGCACCACCCACCATCCCGTCTACTACACCGGCCACTACGCCGACACCCACTTCACCGCTGATCCGCCCGCGCTACTCGACTTCGGCAAGCGGTACTTCTACGCACCCCAGACCATGCGCGACGACCGCGGACGCCGGATCATGTTCGGCTGGATCCAGGAAGGACGGTCCGACGCCGCGGCCGTCGAGGCCGGCTGGTCCGGCGTCATGTCCCTGCCCCGGCAGGTGTCGCTCGACGCGGCCGGCCGCCTCTCCGTGGCACCCGTCGCCGAAGTCGCCACGCTGCGCGGCACGCGGGCCAGCACCCCGGCGCACCAGCTCACCGCCGGGGACACCAGCTGGCTCGAGAACGTGCACGGCGACCAACTCGACATCGAAGCCCGGATCACCATCAGCGAAGGCGCGGCAGTCGAACTCGCCATCCGCAGCACCCCGGACGGCGCCGAACGCACCGTCCTCGCCCTCGACCGCGCCAACCACGAGATCCGGCTCGACCGCACCGCCAGCAGCCGCCAGGCTGATCTCGATACGACACCCATCCGCGGGCACCTCCCGATGGACGCCGACGGCACCGTCGACCTCCGGATCCTCATCGACCACTCCGTGGTGGAAATCTTCGCCAACGGGCGCTCGCTGACCGCCCGCGTCTACCCCACCCGGCCCGACGCCCTCGGCGTCACCATCACCGCCACCGGCGGCAGCGCGCACCTCCACCACCTCGACGCGTGGACCATGACCGACATCTGGACCGCCCCCCGCGCCCTGCGCCCCTGACCGCCCAGGAGACAGCCATGCCCGACCTCACATCCTTCGGTTTCCTGCCACCCCGGCTCCAACCCGGCCTTCGCAGCCGATCCATCACCGCCGAAAATCCCACCGGCGGCAAGGGCGCCGGCGGCCGCACCGCGTCGATGCTCGGCCCAGGGCGAAAGGGCCGGCCCTGCCTGACCCTTCCCGCCGGCCAGACCACCACGCTGGCCGACATCGACGGACCCGGCCGGATCACCCACCTGTGGTTCACCTTCCCGGACCACACCGACGCGGTCGGGTTCGTCCTGCGCGACATCGTCCTGCGCGCCTACTGGGACGGCGAAACCGAGCCGTCGGTGGAAGTCCCGATCGGTGACTTCTTCTGCTGCGGATTCGGCGCCCGCGCCCTCGTCACCTCCCTGCCCATCCTCGTGGCACCCACCGGCGGAATGAACTGCTACTTCCCCATGCCGTTCGGCACCAACGCGCGGCTGACCGTCACCAATGAGCACCCCGTCGACGTCGACGGGTTCTTCTTCCAGATCGATTACGAACTCTCCGACCACATCGACGAGCAGACCGGCAGGTTCCATGCCCAGTGGCGCCGCCAGAACCCCACCACCGCTGGCCGCGACTACACCATCCTGGACAACGTCACCGGTCGCGGCGCGTACGTCGGCACCTACCTCGCCATCACGGCCCTGCAGCGCCACTGGTGGGGCGAGGGAGAGGTGAAGTTCTACCTCGACGGAGACGAGGAATACCCGACGATCTGCGGAACCGGCACCGAGGACTACGCCGGCGGGGCCTGGGCCTTCCAAGACCGGCTCAGCGCCGACCACGAACCGCAGGTGCTCACCTTCAACGCACCCTTCTGCGGCTACCCCCAACGGCTCACCAACGACCCCTCCCGGCAGAGCGTGTACGCCACCGCGATGGCACCCAGCCACGGCCTCTACCGGTGGCACCTACCCGACCCGATCCACTTCACCACCGACCTGCGGGTGACCCTGCAACAGATCGGCCAGGTCGGCCCCGGAATCTTCGAACGCAGCGACGACGTGTCCTCCGTCGCGTACTGGTATCAACACGAACCACACACGCCGTTCCCTGCTTTTCCGTCACGCGACGACCGGACGCCACGGTGAACACGCCCAGCGCGGCCCGCTTCGCCGTAGTCGGAGAAGCCATCGTCGACGTCGTCACCACCGGCGACGGGCAGACCCGTGAACTGCCTGGCGGATCCCCCGCCAACGTCGCCGTCGGCCTCGCCCGCCTCGGCAACGCCGCGACGCTGCTCACCCAGATCGGCGCCGACGCCCGCGGCGACCTGCTGCGCCACCACCTGGCCGCCAACGGCGTCACCATCCACCAGGCCGCCACGGCCGAGCTGCCCACCAGCGCGGCCTACACTCACGTCGACCCCGATGGGCAGCCCCACTACCGGTTCGACGTCCAGTGGCAGGTCGACACCGTGAGCACACCCCACGGCGTCACCCACGCTCACGTCGGCTCCCTCGGCGCGTTCCTCGAACCCGGCGCGACCGCCGTGCGCACCTGGCTCGGCCGAGCCGGAGTCCTGGCCTCGTTCGACCCCAACTGCCGGCCCGCGCTCATGGGCCCACCGCACGCCGCCCGGCGCCGCGTCGAGGAGCTCGTCGCCGCCGCCGGCATCGTCAAAGCCAGCGATCAGGACCTCGCCTGGCTCTACCCCGACACCAGCATCGAGGACGCGGCCGCCCGGTGGCTCGCCGCGGGCCCTGCTCTCGTCGTCGTCACGCAGGGCGCCGACGGCGCGTATGCCACCACCGCTAACGCCACCATCCGCACCGGCGCCCCCCGTGTCCGCGTCGTCGACTCCGTCGGAGCCGGCGACTCCTTCATGGCAGCCCTGGCCGACGGCCTGCACCGGCAGGGGCTCCTCGACCACCAGGCCCTGACCCACGCCGTGCCACAAACGCTGCACGCAGTGCTCACCCGCAGCGCCGCGGCCGCCGCGATCACCTGCACACGACCCGGAGCCGACCCCCCAACCCTGGCCGAACTCGACCCCTTCTTTCACGGCACCGATCGGTGGGCCCCCTCGGCGGCAGACCGGTCGTCCTGAGCCGACACCGTGCCCGAGCGGCGTGCAGGCCAGTCCGGTTCCTGCGCATAACCAGGTCAGTCTGCGTCGATGCCGTCGGGGCTGGGCCAGGCGGGGGTGTCCAGTTCGTGCTCGCCAGCGGTCGGGCAGCGTGTTGTCGGTCCTGGCGTTGCGGTACGTCACCGTGCACGGGCCGAGGCAGCGGCCGGACTGGCCATCGGGTCGGGTGCTGCGGCGGCGCTGACCGGTGAGCAGTACGTGTTCGGTGACCGGGGGGCCGGGGCGGGAATCCGGTCGACTACTACGCGTCAATGGTGCTGCCCGACCTCCGCGGCTCGCCCGGCGCCCGTACCGCCGGGAAACTCGGACCGTGGGCCATTTCCTGCCCAACTGACGTGACGGTCGAGCGGGACATGGAGCGGCCGGGTGACCACGGGCGCTGGGATGGGACCGCTGCGTGCCGTGGCGGTGTACCGGCGTCACCCACCTCGGGACGTTTCTCGGCAGGCGTGGGCCACTCCCGCTGGACGCGTTCCGGGCTGTCGTGGGGGTCAACCTCGTCGGGACGTCTCAACGTGCCCTGCCGGGCCATCGGGGCTTGGCCGGCGGCTCCCAACGGGATGGCGACGATGACGGGTCCGAGGGTAAGCCAGTGGCGGGCGACGGCGTCCGAGGCCTCGCCGGGTAGAGGTACTCCAGGTCGTCGCAGGACGCCCTCACGATGTGGGCGTGCGTCGCAGCGCGTTCCACGTCGGCGAGCGCCCGGGTCAATGAAGGCCGCACGTTCGGGTCGTAGGAAACGATCACGTTCGGGAACGCGGTGCGCATCAGATCGAGGACTGCCGTCGCGCAGATGCGATCATGGTGGCCTGCGACCCAGTGTGTGCATCAGGATGGTTGAGGGCGGCAGAGTGGTCGGTGGAAGGTCCCAGGTGATGTCGAACTGGCATGTCGCGACTCCGTGATCGTCGACATGTGCGAGCGTGACGCTGGTCGGCGACGACGACACCGGGTCGCCGAGCAGCCCGATGTTCTCGCGTTGGAGGTATGCGACCAGCCGTCGCCCGCGGGCGTCGAGACCCACTCGGGTGGCGAAGGTCGCCGCGAGGCCGACCGCCACGTTGAGTGGGCTGCCGCCGGGTTGCTCGTTCTTGGCCTGACCGTGGCGGACCACCACCACGTCGACGAGAGACTCACCACAGGTCTTGTGTGACCCGCATCCGCGCAGGCCAACGGCCTGAGGCCTCGAAATGTCACAGATTTGCCACGAGCTGTTTACACGCGGCCGGGTCGTGTGCTCCACTTCCGTTAGTCGTTTAACGAAGGTCACCCTCGCCACATCGGCGCGCCTCGGTCACGAACCGGATGAGGCGCCGGGTGGCGGCCGGTCGTCGATGAGGCGAGAACACGCCGACGTTCCGTGGGGTGTGCCTGGGCGAACGGGCGAGCCACGCCCTGTCGGCGGCAGGTCGTGTCCACTGGTGGTCGTGTGCAGGGCTGGGAGGTGACGCGGATGGCGACGCAGAAGGATGTCGCGGTTCGTGCTGGTGTCTCGGTGGCGACGGTGTCGATGGTCCTGGCCGGCCGTGATGCCGGTCGGGTGACACCGTTGGTTCGTGCTGCCGTGCAGCGTGCGGCCGCGGAGCTCGGCTACGTTCCCAACCTGATCGCTCGCGGTTTGAAGACGCGTCGGACCCACACGATCGGGCTGCTGTCCGACGCGGTGGCCAGCACGCCGTTCGCCGGTCAGCTGTTGGCCGGCGCCCAACAGGAGGCTTGGAACAGGGGCTACCTGTTGCTGAGCATTGACACGGGCGGCGACCACGCGTTGGACGCCCCGGCCATCCAGGCGCTGACGCAACGCCACATCGATGCGCTGGTCTACGCGTGCATGTACCACCGGGAGGTGCAGCTTCCGCCGCTCCCTGCCGGGTTGCCCGTCGTCATCCTCGACGGCCGCCCGGCGAATGAGGATGACGGACGCGCCATCGATTGGGTGGTTCCCGACGAGGTGGGCGGCGCACGCGCGGCGGTCGAGGAGCTGATCCGTGCCGGCCATAGCCGTATCGGGTTCTGCACGCAGCGCGATGACGTTCCGGCGACGCGTGGTCGCCTGGCCGGCTACATTGCCGCGCACCGCGACGCCGGACTCGACGTCGACGAGTCGCTGATTGTCGCGGCGGACGACAACACCGCACCGCATGGGGCGAACGCTGCTGCCCATCTGCTCCGGCGCCCGGACCGACCAACCGGCCTGTTCTGTTTCAGCGACCGGATCGCGATGGGCGCCTACCGCGCGGCGCGTGCACTGGACTTGGGCGTTCCGAGCGACCTGTCCATCGTGGGCTTCGACAATCAGGAGTTCGTCGCGGACTCGTTGGCGCCGCCGCTGACTACCATCCAGCTACCCCACTTCGAGATGGGCCGTTGGTCTGCTCAAGCCGTACTCCGCCGGCTCAGCGGCGACGACGACCCGCAGCCACGCATTCGAGTGATGCCCGCGCCGTTGATCCGACGCGGTTCGGTCCAGACACCGAACGTGTCACGCCTTCGCCGCCAGCACGCCTAGTCGCCCTTTCGCCGCCGGGCCGGCCCGGGCGGTCGTTTCGACACTTTGGGAGACGATATGTACAAACTGTCCAGAAATGTTAGTTCACGTTCCGTGACGGCCGAGAATCCGACCGGCAAGCCGGGGAGCGGTGGACGCGCCAACAACGGACGCAAGGGAAGGCCCTGTATCGAGCCGCTAGGGCGAGGAGAGACGGTCACGCTCCTCGACGCATCCGGTCCCGGAGTCGTTCGGCGGATCTGGTGCACCCTCCCGCCTGGTAACGCCGACCATCTCCGCAACGTCATCGTGCGGATGTACTGGGACGGGTCTGGCTATCCGAGCGTCGAGGTGCCGATCGGTGACTTCTTCGGTCTCGCGCATGGACAGCAGCGGCCTTTCGAGACCGCCTGTGTGGCCATGCAGGGTGGGACCGGCTTCAACTGCTGGATCCCCATGCCGTTTCATGACGCGGCACGGATCACCGTCACCAACGAGTCGGCGACCGACGTGGCGATGTTCTTCTACCAGATCGACTACACGATCGGTGACGACCTCACGTCGGCCGGTCTGTTCCACGCATCGTTCCGGCGCGAGAACCCGGTGCCGCTGGGCGAGGACTTCCTGATCCTCGACACCACCGGCGGGCCGGGTGTTTTTCTCGGCGTCGTTCTCGGTATCCGCAACCTCTACCCGCACAGGCACGAATGGTGGGGCGAAGGGGAAGTCAAGTTCTTCCTCGACGGGGAGGACTTCCCCACCATCTGCGGTACCGGGACAGAAGACTACATCGGCAGCGCATGGGGCACACCGGAAATCGCCAGCCCCTTCCAGGGTGCGCCGCTGATCGACGACGACGCCGGCTTCTACTCGCTCTACCGGTTCCACGTACCGGACCCGATCTACTTCCAGTCCGGCTTGCGGGTCACCATCCAGCAACTCGGTGCTGGCGACCGGCCCGCCGCGCTCAAGGTCTTGGGCGATCCCGCCCTGCTGTACCGCGCCGTGGGCACCGACGAGGATTCCGACCTCTGCCTGTTCGAACGCAGCGACGACTACAGCGCCGTCGCCTTCTGGTACCAGACCACACCGACCCGCGTGGCGCCGCTGCCTCCCGCGGCAGACCGCGTCCGCGACCTAGCCTCCGCGACCCACCCCAGCCAGTAGGAGAAACGGTGTTCCGAAAGATGCTCGCCGCCGCCCTCGCGGCCCTCCTCGTAGCCGGTGCTGCGGGTTGCGGCGCCGACCCGTCCGAGTCCGACGGCAAGGTCACCCTGACCCTGGCATACCCGAGTGACCCCAATGCCCAGGCCAAGCTCGACACCCTCGTCCGGGAGTACCAGAAATCCAACCCCGACGTGTCCGTCGAGTACGTGTTCATCCCGTTCACGAGCTGGTCGGACTACATCACCAAGGTCAAGACCATGGTCGCCGCCGACAACGCGCCAGACCTGCTACGCCTCGCGGTAGAAGGCATCCGACAGTTCGTCGACGACGACCTCGCCATGCCGTTCGACGACTACGCCGCCCAGCACGGCGAATACGTCACGTCGCTGGGCCTCGACCAGGTTCATCCCAAGATCCAGGCGCCGTTCACCATCGACGGCAAGACGTATGGTTACGCGTTCGACTGGAACAACGTCGTCATGCACGTCAACACGGCCCTGTTCAAGGAGGCCGGCGTCGCGATGCCCACGAAGGACTGGACCAAGGACGACTTCCTCAACGCGGCGCGGATGCTGACCAAAACCGTCAACGGCCAGCAACAGTACGGGTTCATGGTGCCCAACGACTACTTCCTGACCACCGGCTTCCTCTACAGCAACAACGCCAGCGTCCTCAACGACGACATGACCAAGGCCACCATCAACCAGCCGAACGCCGTTGACGTCGTCGAGTTCATGCACGACCTCGTCCACACCTACAAGGTGTCACCAGTTCCCGGCCCCAACGTCGACGCCGGGCGGCTGTTCATGGCCGGCAAACTGGCCATGTACCCCGCGGGCAGGTGGCCCGTCGCCGGCTACGCGCAGAACAACTTCACTACCTTCGACGTCCAGTACCTGCCGAAGTTCCAGACGCAGACGGTCGCCTTCGGCACGGGCGCCTTCCCCGTCCTGAAGACGAGCAAGCATCCGCAGGAGGCGCAAAGGTTCGCGATGTGGCTGTCGGCCAGTGAGTACGCGCAGAAGACGTTCCTCGCAACGGACTCCATCCCGTCACGGCGCGATGTCATGGCCGCCGTCACGACGGTATCGCCACCGGCGAACGGCGCTATCTTCCCCGACAGCGCAGACACCGCGAAGGCGATCCAGGCACCCGCGCAGTACACAGACGTCTCGACGATCGTCGTCAAGGCCCTGTCCGAGGTCTACTCCAACCAGAAGACAGCACAGGAAGCCCTCGACCAAGCCGCCAAAGACATCGACCGCGCGCTGGGCGACTAGACCTCCGCCGGCGGTGGCCTGCGCTCAGCGCCGGCCACCGCCAGTGCACAGCGAAAGGCACTTCGGTGGTATCCCACAACTACCTGATCCAGCACCCGACGACACGGGCCGCCAAGGCACGCATCCGGCGATCCAGGGACAGCTCGCCTTTGGCCGCCTACAGCTTTCTGGCACCCGCCCTCGGACTGTTCCTGATCTTCGTCGGCCTGCCGATGCTCGGGGCGTTCACCCTTGTTTTCCTCGACTACCGCATCGTCGGCCCGCCCCGCTTCGTGGGACTCGACAACATCCGTCGGCTCCTCGACGACCCAATGGTCCCGACGGCGTTTGGCAACACGCTCAAGATGCTGCTTCCCCTCGTCGCGGCGCATTGCGTCCTCGGACTGGTTCTTGCCTACGCGACCTTCCGCGTATCCGCGCGCGCCGCGTCGTTCTACCGAGCAGTCATCTACTTCCCTACGATCGTCACGACGGTATCCGTGGCCGTGGCGTGGGGGTTCATGCTCGACACCGACAACGGGGTCGTCAACTACTACCTCGCCAAACTCGGAGCCCCACACATCCCATGGCTCTTCTCATCGACGTGGAGCATACCGGCGATCATAGTGTTCAGCGTCTGGAAGTTCGTGGGCACGCCCTACCTGTTCTTCCTCGTCGGCCTGCAGAACATCCCACACAGCTACCTCGAGGCCGCCAACGTCGACGGCGCCAATTCCTGGCAGCGCTTCCGCTACATAATCCTGCCCCTGCTGACACCGACGACGTTCCTCGTCATCGTGCTGTCGTTCATCAACTACCTGCAACTGTTCGACGAGCCTTTCGTCCTCACCGGCGGAGGTCCCGGCACGTCGTCGACCAGCGTGAGCATGTACATCTACCAGAACTTCGAATCGGGTCGGTACGGATACGCGTCCACGATCGCCGCAGTGCTTTTCGTGTGCATCCTGGCCCTCACACTCGTGCAGTTCCTGGTGAGCAAGCGATGGGTGCGATACGACAATGATTAGTCCCCGGAAGCACCGTCTCGTTCCCCGCCCAAGCGGCACCATCAACCACGGCATTCTCCTCGTGGCCAGCGCGCTCATGCTACTTCCGTTCAGCTGGATGCTGGCCACCTCACTACGGCTGCCCAAGGACTCCTTCGACCTACCGCCCGCGGTGTTGCCCACCTCGTTCCACACGGCGAATTACACCGCGGTGTTCCGCGACGTACCCTTCTATGCGTTCATCCTCAACAGCCTCGCAGTGACCGCAGTGGCGACGGTGCTACAATGCGTCATCTCGGCAGCCGCCGCCTATCCCTTCGCGCGCATGAGGTTCCCCGGGCGCACGGCCCTGTTCATGCTCCTCCTGTCGGGCCTTATGATCCCGGTTCAAATAACCGTCATCCCGCTGTTCCTTCTGTTCCGGGAAGCCAATCTGATCGACACCCGCACGGCGCTCGTGCTGCCAGCGCTGGTCTTCCCGATGGGTATCTTCATACTTCGTCAGTACATGCTCACCATACCGGGCAGCTACGAAGAGGCGGCACGGCTGGACGGTGCCGGGCACCTCCGCATCTTCTGGAACGTCATCCTGCCGATGTCCCGCCCGGCACTCGCCGTCGTCGCACTGCTGAACGGGCTCGCGACCTGGAACGACTTCTTCCGCCCGCTCATCTTCATCAACAGCATCGATAAGATGACCGTGCCACTCGGACTGACCGTTCTCAACGGATTCGCCAGAACGTCGAACCTGTCCGTCGTCCTCGCCGGGGTGGTGATTTCGATCCTTCCGCCCCTCATCCTGTTCATCTTCGGCGCCCGATACCTCGTGCGCGGCGTGGCCCTTACCGGCATCAAGGGCTAGCACCGCCCGACGCCGACTCCCCCAGAAGAAATCTTCATGCTTGTCCTGCCCGAATACATCCAGACACGGCCGGCCGCCGCGGGCTGTAAGCCGACGGCTCCCCGGTCGCTGTTTCCGGGCTGTCGCTGCGGCCGATATCCCACCCGTGACACGCCCCCTTCGCGCCAGCCGGCCAACCGCAACGACAAGCAGACGGGTTAGTTTCATGACGCACGACGGGCCGACGTCCACCGAGCACAGCGGAGCGCGCGATCTCGCAGAACGCGCTTGGAACGACCGCCACCGGCCGAGGTTCCACTTCGTGTCCCCCGGTGGGTGGCTCAATGACCCCAACGGTCTGACCCACTGGAACGGCACCTACCACCTGTTCTACCAATACAACCCCGACGCCGCCGTCCACGCCGACATCCACTGGGGGCACGCCACCAGCACCGACCTCGTCCATTGGCAGGACCAACCAATCGCGCTCACACCCAGCGACGGCCCTGACGCCGACGGCTGTTGGTCCGGCGTCCTCGTCAACCACGGCGGAACCCCGACCATCGTCTACCCGGAAACCGCAACGGCCAACAGCTCCCCAGACCGGCGCCGCGAAGAGGCTGACGACCCGTCGATCCGCCGTACTCGGCCGTCAAACCCGTCCGCGGTGACGCGCCCCAGGTTCTGAGTTCGCCCGAGGAGGCGTACACCGGGCTGCCGACGGTAGCGCTGCTGGACGCGTAACCCGGGTCGCTGACGCTCCCGCACGGGCCGGATCGGCGTGCTGGCCACCATACCCAGCGTCACGGTGCTGCCCCTCGGCGCCGTCGTCGGCATGGTCAAGGGCGACGTCGGGCGCGCTCACGCGGTCTGGGCGGCGCTAGATCACGGCGCCTACTACCTCACCGCCGAGCCGCACCTGGCCCCGTCGGTGATCCCCGCCGACCTGCCCCCCCATCCCGGCCGACGACATCCGACCTCGGGCCCCCGCCCTCGTCGGCCCGGCCCGCAGGGACGGGGCGGCGGGCGCCGGACACACGACGTCGGCCAGCCTGGCGAGGACCTGGCGGTGCTCGTCGTCGGACAGCCGCACCGTGATCCGATGCCGGCGGGGCACCTCGTCGCGTCGCCGGCGACGTCGCCACGCCGCGCCCGGCCGTGCCGCGCCGGACCGCCAGCCAGGTTCCCTCGTCATCTCGATCGCCCCCGTGACCTGCCGAGCAGTGGGGCCACGGTAGTCCCGCCGGCTGGCAGCGGCGACGCCGTTTCCGCGCGCGGCGGGGGCTGTGCGCGCAGCGCACCGGCCGTAAAGCCGCCTTGTGCTCCAGCTTGCTCCGCGCAGCGCGTCGGTCTGACAGCGCGGGTGGCGGCCGTGCCGTTAACGCCCGCCTGTCCCGCCGGCAGAAGTCCGTCAACCGACACCACGCCAAGATCCGAGCCTCGGCGAACGTGTCGTCTCCACCCTCAAGACCTGGAAAATCCTTACCAAGCTACGCTGCTGCCCCCGCCGGGCCACCCCGATCGTGCAGGCCATCCTCGTCCTTCAGGCCGCCGCCCGACGCGAAGACCAACTCGCCGCGATCCCCGAGGAGCTGACGCGTGCCAAGGCCCGCCCGGGAAGCCGACGCGACCAAGGCGGCCAAGGCCGGCAAGCGCCCCGTAGTTCCTTCGGACGCCCCGCACCGCAAGGCCGAGTGCGCGCTTCACTGACATCGAACGTAGCGCGTCAAACATGCCGCTGTGGGGCGGCCGGTGTGCGACCATTAATCACCAATAGATCATTAACACGAACCGTGTAGCTAATAGATCGTGATCGGTGTTTCGCGTACGGGGCGCGGGTAGATCCGCGCTGGCGATCCGAAAGGGGTCGATCGGTGGCTGAGCAAGGGCAGGGGGACTCCCATCTGGCGCGTGTCGCCCTGACCAGCTTCATCGGCACCACGATCGAGTGGTACGACTTCATCCTCTTCGGGGTGGCCGCCGCCACGGTATTCGATGAGTTGTTCTTCCCTGCCCTCAGCCCGACCGCCGGTGCGTTGGCCTCCTTCGCGACCTTCGGGGCCGCGTTCGTCGCCAGGCCGTTCGGCGCAGCGCTGTTCGGGCATTTCGGAGACCGGATCGGGCGAAAACCGACATTCATTCTGGCGCTGCTGATCATGTGTGTCGGCACCTTGGGTATCGGGCTGCTCCCCACGTACGCGGCCATCGGCCTCTGGGCGCCGGCGCTGCTGCTCGCGACCCGGTTGATGCAGGGTGTGGCGGTGGGTGGGGAATGGGGCGGCGCGGTGTTGATGGTGGTCGAACACGCGCCGCCGTCGAAGCGGGGCTTCTACGGCGCCTGGCCGCAGGCTGGTGCTTACCTGGCCCTGGCCCTGTCCAACGGGGCATTCTATCTTGTCGGTCTGCTTCCGAAGGAGCAATTCCTGAGCTGGGGATGGCGGATCCCGTTTCTCGCCAGCATCGTGTTGTTCTTCGTCGGGCTCTACGCCAGGCGGCACGTGCTGGAGTCTCCGGCCTTTCGGGACGTCAGGGAGTCGGGACGGCGCTCCGCCGTACCGCTGATCCAGCTTCTCCGTACGCAGAAAAGGGGCCTGATCATCGGGAGCGCGAGCCTGGGCGCGGCGAACATATCGTTCTACGTCGCGACGGTGTTCATCTTGTCGTACGGCCCCAAGACGGTGGGCATCTCCCAGAACGCGGTACTGTCCGCAGTCGTCGTCGCCGCGCTCGTGGCCGTGCCACTGAACCTGCTCGGGGCGGCGATCTCGGATCGGCTGGGCCGAAGGCGCGTCGTCATCGGCGGCGCGATCTTCACGGCCGTCGTCGCCTTTCCGTTCTTCTGGCTCTTCGACACCGGGAATCCGTTCCTGGTCGGCGTGGCGCTCGTGCTGATGGTGGCGGTCAGCAGCGCGGTCACCTACGCCCCGTTGTCGAGTTTCATCGCCGAACTGTTCGACCCCCGCGTGCGGTACACCGGCGCCGCGCTCTCGTACCACCTGGCTGGGACGGTGCTGGCGGGACCGGCACCGTTCATCGCGGCGGCTTTGTACTCGAAGGCGGGTAGTCCCTGGGCGATCGCGGTGTACATGATGGCTGGATGCGTGATCACGGTCGTCGCACTACTGCCGGTCTGGCAGAAGTCGGAGCGCCCTGCCGATGTGGATCATGGCGGCGGGCGGTAGCCGGCGCTACCTGTGACCAGACGCCTTCGGTTGGGTTGAGGTCGGGGGCGTAGGCGGGTAGCTGGATCACGTGGAGTCAGCCGCGGTTCGCGACGAGTGGTCGAACGGGTCGAGGTCGTGGTCGTGGAGGCGACATCAGACTATCGGAGGGGTGTCTACTACACCCTGCAAGAGGCGAGCCTGAACCTGATGCTGGTCAATCCTGCGCACTTGCGCGGAATCCGGGGACGCAAAACTGATCTTTCTGGCGCGGCGTTCCTGGCTCGGGCCGGGGCTTCGGGCATCGTCCTCGGATCGTTCGTACCCGCACCCGCGATCCGCGAACTACGCGAGCTCACCCGGCGCCGCAGCGTACTGGTGCCGATGCGCGGCGAGGAGATCCAACGGTTGGAGAAGGCCCTGGAGGACACCGGCGAGACCGTCGTCGACCACGCCCTGCACGATCTCGGCGTGAGAACCGTCGCCATACCACGCAAGGGAAACCATCCACCGCCCGACGGGCTCGACCGCACCCGCACCTGGTGCGGACAGGGCATTCTGGCCCACAACTTGGTGAAGATCAGCACCCTTACCGCCAGATGATCACCGCGACCGCTTCCAACCCCACCCGGGTTCAGGCGGCCGCGGAATGACTGCCCTCAACCAGGGTTCTTCAGGTCGAGGTAGCTAGCCCGCTGTCGCGCTCGCGTGGCCCCACCGTCCGGGAATGCTGTGCAGCTCGATCCGGCCGATGCTGGTGGGCACTGCGGGTTCGACCAGCAGCCGGTCCCCGTCCGGCTCCAGGCCGAGGATGACGCGCAGTAGCAGCAGCGGAGTCCCGGTCGACCAGGCCTGTGGGCTGCAGGCGGTCGGGTACTCGACGGGATACCGGGTCAGTTCCCGGTCGTAGCCGGCGAATGCCTCAGGCAGCCGGCCGTGGAAGAACTCCGCGGCGTCGATCATGCCCGCGGCGATGCGTCCCGCCTCGGCCCGGTAGCCGTAGCGCCACAGCCCCCAGGCGATGAACGAGTTGTCGAACGGCCAGACGGTGCCCACGTGGTAGCCGATGGGGTTGTAGCGCCCCTCATCCACGGCCAGCGTCCGCACCCCCCAGCCGGAGAAGAGCTGGGGCCCGAGCAAATGCCGCGCGACTGCCTCTGCCTTGGACGGATCGACGATTCCGCTCCAGAGGAGGTGCCCCATGTTCGACGACAGCGAGTCGACCGGCCTGCCGTCGGGATCCAGGGCCAGGGCGTAAAATTCCCTGTCCTCGACCCAGAAGTCGCGGTTGAACCGCGCCCGGAGATCGGCGGCTTCCCGCTCCAGCCGGTCCGCGTATTCCGGGTCGCCCCAGAAGTCACGGGCCAACCGGGCGCCCCGGACCTTCGCGTCGTACGCGTACCCCTGGAGTTCGCAGGTCGCGCGGGGAAAGTCCGGCAGGCGCCCGTCGTGGTAGGAGATCGAGTCCCAGGAGTCCTTCCAGCACTGGTTCACCAGGCCGGTCCGCTCGTTTCGGGTCTGGTACCGGATGTAGCCGTCGCCGAGCAGGTCGCCGTACTCGTCGATCCAGTCGAGTGCGGCACGGGCCTCCGGCTCCAACAGTCCGACCAGGTGGCTGTCGCCGCTCCAGCGCTCGTACTCGTCCAGCAGGATCACGAACAGCGGCGTGGCGTCGGCGGTGCCGAAGTACGAGGTGTGCGGCTGTTCCTCGAACGCCGCCGACTCCCCGTACCGCCACTCGTGCATGATCTTGCCTGGTTCCTCGTCCCGGAAGTCATCCAGCTTGTTGCCCTGCATGCTCGCCATCAGCGTCAGCGTGTTGGCGGCGAGTTCCGGCGTGAACGGCAGCGTCTGCAGGCTGGTGAGGATGCTGTCGCGGCCGAAGATGGTCATGAACCACGGCAGACCGGCCGCGGGTACGTTGCTCGAACCGAGGATGAGCGGCGAGAGCTGAAGCGCGGCGAGGTCGACCAGGCTGCGCCGGTACGACCGCTGCAGCGACTCGTGCTGGCAGGTGAGGTGGGGCGCCCGCGCCAGCCAACGCTCCAACTCCCGGCGCAGCTGCCGTCTGGTGGTGCCGGGCTGGCCGTGCATGCTACGGCGGATCTCGCTCCCGCTCGTTCCCAGCGTCGCCACGTGCAGCCGGGTCACCCACTTGCCGTGCGGTTGGATGCGGACATCGAAGGTCACCCCGTTCTCGTCGAACGTGCCGGGTGCGGTCGACGAGACCAGCGTCTCCCGCCGGAAGGTCTCCCGTTCGTAGCCCAGCCGCAGGCGCCCGTGCTCGGGCCGGACGTACACGTTGCCCTTCTTCTTCCTCACGTCCTTGATCTCGAACAGGTCGGCGAAGTCGCTCTCGATCTCTAGCCGGATGACGAGGTCCACCGGCTCACGGCTGTGGTTGAGCACCGTCAGTTGCTCGTCGAAGCTATCGCCGACCGAGCGCTGGCGGATGACCGACACCTTGGCGTCGACGTAGTGGGTCGGTTTGCCCGGGACCAGGAAGAAACGTGTCTCGAAATACTGCAGATCGTCGACTGACAGCGCCTGGAGGCGCTCGCCGTTGACGCTCAACTCCCACTTCGACAGGAATCGGGTGTCGAACGAGAACAGACCGGTCGGAAACTCCGGAGACGCGATGATGTCGCCGCACCTGTCGCTGACCACGAAGGTGTTGCCGTTCAGGATCCTGACCGTGTCCTCGCTCATCGCCGCAGCTCTCCGCGTCGCGCGACCGATCGGGGATCCCCGGCTTCAGGTGGCCCGGGAAGGACCCGCTGGAAGAGGTCGAGCATGTACAGCCGGCCCACGAGCTTTATCTCGTTACGCAGCCAGGCCGCGTAGACGTTCGCCTCGCCGCGCACGATGCGCGCGAACAACGCCTCGTCGAGCCGGACGGTGCAGTCAGCGCGGCGGTTTTCCCGGGACACCCTGACGTCCCCCTTCTCGATCGTCATGAGCCAGTGGGTGGTGTGATGATCTCGTACGAGGTCGAAGCGGATCGTGCCCGTGACCTGCTTGAGCCGGTCGTACCTGCGGCGTACGACCTCGGCGAAAAACTCCGCGATGGGATCCGCCATCAGCTCCACCCTTCTCGACCCACCCCGACCAGGGTCGTTTGGCGCCGGCGGCTCGCCGGCATCCGAGACGTCGAATCCAGGACTGTGGCAGCATCGCCCCGACCAGGGTGGGTGCGCATCACCCGGATTGGGTGATATCGGCCGGGGCAGGGCCGACGGCATTCCTTCGCCTCGGCCGGGCTGACACAGAGCGGGGAGCCCACCCAGATGATTGGTGCAGCGATGCCGGTCACCAGGTCATCGACCGACGTCAGGCCCGTGAGAATCAGGGAAGAATCAGGGTCAGGTTGCCGCTCCGGTCAGCCTTCTTGCGGCCCAGACGTGTGACGGTATCGGTTCACCGCCGTACGCTGGGACGCCGTTCCCGCGCAGGGGGACCGCTGATTTCCCGCCCGGTCGGCTCAGCCCTGGCCGACGGCACCTCAAAGCCCATCAGCCAGGTCGACAAGGGCGACAAGGTCCTCACCCGCGACCCAACCACAGGCGCCGCCCGCACTCGGGGTCACCACGTTCGACCCCCGCTAGCGAAGATCAGACATCGGCGAGAGCATGTAGACACACGGCCCTCCGGTGACACACGTAAATCTTTGCTGCTCCGCACCCAGATTCTGATGATCGTTCAACCACAGGCTGCGGAACCCGGGTTTACCCAGACCGTAGACGAGGGTGAGCAGCTTGCGAGCCACCGGGACGGTGGCGATGTTGCACCCACGACGTTCCCCGATGCGGGCGCCGGCGACGACGAGCTTACGAATGAAGATCACCACTACCCGATCAACCTCCGCTCTGCTGGGCGCGCACGGAAAGGTTGGCGAGCTTTGTCAATGGGTGCAACACCGCCCGCAGCCCCTCAGCCGGCGGTGTGGGCCTGACCAAACGTGGTGAGCAAGCGGTCGAGCTGGTGCGGGGCGGCGGGGCGAACCAGGGGCATTGTGACGCCTGCCGCCCGGTAGGCATCGACGCGGGCCCGTACATCACCGACGGTGCCGGTCGCCGTCAGCGAGGTGACGTACCGCTCCGGCAACACCTTTTGCAGGGCCGCCTCCCCGCCGGCCTCGTACGCGGCGGCGAACCGGGGCAGGTCCGTCGGGTCGATGGTCGGCTCACCGACCGACATCTTCGCCTTCGGGGTGGAGGCGTACTTGAACTTGGTCGCCACCTCCCAGCGGATCGCCTCGATGGCGGCGGCGCGATCGTCCTCGATCGAGGTGTTGATGAGTTGGGCGACGGCGAGCCCGTCCGGGTCGCGGCCGGCCTGTTCGGCGCTGGCGCGGAGCAGCGCGACGGCGTTCGCCGAGTACTCCGGGGAGGTGCCGGCGTCGAGTAGCACGCCGTCGCCGATCGAGGCGGCGTTGACCAGACCCTTGCGGCTGGCGGCGGCGATCCAGATCGGAATGTCCGGCCGGAGCGGCTGGAAGTTGAGTGCGACGTCGTCGAGCCGTACGACCTCGCCGTGGTAGGTGACGGGTTCGCCGGTGAGTAGGGCGCGGATCGATTCGACATACTCGCGCAGGGTGGTGACGGGGTCGGTCAGCGGCCGGCCGTTGCGGGCGGCGTGTTTGGCGGTGTAGGCGCCGAGCACCAGCACGAGCCGGCCGCCGCTGAGTTCGTCAAGGGTGGCTGCGGACTGGGCCATCACCAGTGGGCTGCGCAGCCGCACGACCTGGGTGGCGCCGAGTGTGACTCGTCTGGTGGCAAGGCCGAACGCGGCCAGTGTAGAGACCGAATCGCGGTTGGTGAACAGCGTCTCGGAAAAGAACGCGGTGTCGAAGCCGGCTCGTTCTGCGGCGGCGGCCGAGTCGGCCATGCGGCGGACCGTGACCGTCGGGTCGTAGCCGAGTGCCAGGCCGATGGGGTTGGCGGAACTGGACGGCGTCACGTGATCTCCTCGAGGTCGGTCAGCACGATCTTGCCGATCAGGCCGCCGCGCTCAAGGTGGTCCAGAGCGGCGGCGACGTGGGCGGCGGGATAGCGGGCGGCGATGACCGGTCGCAGGTCGACCGGTCCGGCCCACGGTGTGGCTCGGCGTAGGTCGGCGATGATGGCGGCCTTCTCGGCCGGTGGCAGGCTGCGCAGGGAGCCGCCGGTGAGTACCAGGCGACGCCGGATCACCGTGCGTAGGCTCAGCGGCACCTGGTCACCGCCGAGTACGCCGACGCTGAGCCACCGACCGCCGGTGCGCAGCCCGGCCATGGTCATGTCGGCGACGGCGGCACCGACGAGGTCGAGTACGACGTCGAAGCCGTCGGGTGCCAGCCGGCGCAGTTCGTCGGCGGCGTTCAGGGCGGTGGAGACCACCACCGGGTCGGCGCCGAGCCGGTGCACGGCGTCGGCGAGGGCTGGGCCACGGACGGTGCCGGCGACGGTGGCGCCCAGCGACTGGGCGACCTTGACGGCGGTGGTGCCGACGCCGGAGTTCGCGGCGTGGACCAGCACGCGGTCGCCGGGGCGTACGCCGGCGATCATCCGCAGGTTCCACCAGGCGGTCGCCAGCGCCTCCGGCAGCGCCGCCGCCTCGGCCATCGTCCAGCCGGTCGGGACGGGCAGCAGTTGGTGGTGTGACACCAGAGCGTGGCTGGCGTAACCACCGCTGCCGAGCAGTGCGCATACCTGATCGCCGACCTGCCAACCGGCGACATCTGGACCGATCGCGGCGATGGTGCCGGCACACTCCAGGCCGGGTACGGCGGACTCGCCTGCCGGCGGCGTGTAGTCGAGGTCGCGTTGCAGCAGATCGGCGCGGTTGAGGCCGGCTGCATGCACGTGGATGAGTACCTGATCGGCAGCCGGCGCCGCCCGTGATGCCGACCGCCACACGGGTTGCGGCGGGGCCGGCCGGCCGCCGGCTGCGGCCTCGGCGGGGGTGAACAACACCTGCCGGGTCACCGGGTCGGCGGCGGTCACGGGGTGCTGTCCGGTCGCTGCGGCGGGCGGAACGGGTTCGGGGCGACGGCGCGGCCGTCGCGGACTAGCTGCTCGCCGTCCCGGTAGACGTGCCGGACCCGCAGGTCGGGCTCGAGAACGACGATGTCGGCGGGGCCGCCGGTGCGCAGGGTGCCGATGCCATGAGGGCCGGCGCTGTCCAGCCGCAGCGCGGCGGCCGGATTCGCGGTGACCAGGGCCAGCGCGTCCGGCAGGTCGAGGACGCCAGCGGCGACCAGCGCCCGCACGGTGGGCAGCAACTCCACCCGGTAGGCGAACGGTTCGACGTCGCCGCCGGGCAGGGTACGTGGCACCGATGCATTGCCGTCGCTGCTGAGGGTGAGCCGACCGGCGGGCACGCCCCCGGCCAGCAGGGCAGCGATCGCGTCCACCGGGGCGATGGCGCCGGTGATCCGGTCCGGATTGATCAGTGGATTGACGTCCACCCGGCAACCGAGCCCGCCGAGGCGGGTGGCCAGGCCGAGGGTGTCAGGGGTGTAGTTGGCGTGAGTGACCTGCACCCGGCCGGGGTCGGCACCGGATTCGTCGAGTGCCCGCGCTAGCAGGTCGGGGTCGCCGACGGCGGTGCCGAGGTGTACGTGCAGCAGGCCGGCCTTGCCGGTGGCGCCGGCGACCCATTCGAGTTCGCGGAGCAGTCGAGCCAGTTCGGTCGGCCCGGGGGCGGTGGCCTTGTGTTCGTACAGGGCGATCTTGACGCCGACGAGGTGGGGCAGCAGGTGCAGGTCGCGCAGGATCGAGCCGGTGACGGTCGGTGGCGGCCAGTGGAAGCCGCCGGCCATCGCCCAGGCGCGTGGCCCGGTGGCCGGTAGCGCGTACGCCCGGGCGAGCAACGCCTCGGGGTTCTTGGTGATCGGATCCACGCCGGGCATCCCGACGCAGCTCGTGGTGCCGGCTTCGACGATCACGTCAGCGGGCAGGTCGGGGATGCGCGTGTGGTATCCGCTGCCGCCGCCCCCGCCGAGGATGTGCAGGTGGCCGTCGACGACGCCGGGTGCGACGAGCAACCCGGCGCAGTCGACGACGGTCGCCTGGGCGGCCATGCCGGAGGTGGGGCCGGGCGGCCCGACCTCCAGGATGTCCCGGCCGGCGACGACCACGTCGCCGGTTCCGGCGGGCTGCGGCGCCAGCAGGACGCCCCCGCGCAGGACGGTAAGGGTCACGATCAGCTCGCCGGCTGGCCGTTGATCGTCACCGCCGGACGGAGGATGTCCGACAGGCCCCACTTGTCGCCGATCTGGGCGTAGGTGCCGTCGTCCATCACCGCTGTCAGCGCCGCCGCTACCGCGTCCCGCAACTCGGGCTGCTGCTTGCTCACCGCGATACCGACGGGAATCTCCGTGATCGGCTTGCCGATCAGGGCGTACTTGCCCGGTTCCTGCTCGCTGGTGACGTACCGGATCGACTCGGCACCCCGGATGCCGACATCGGCCCGCCCCTGCCCCATCTGCAACAGGGCGTCGGCGGTGCCGTTGGTGGTCAGCTCCTCCACCGGCGGTTTGCCGGCCGGAACGCAGACCTTCTGGCTGAAGCTGGCCAGGGCGTTCCGGTAGCCGGTGTCGCCGCTGTCGACGGCGACCTTGGCGCCGCAGACGTCAATCTCGGCGGGGAACCGGGCGGCCTTGTCCGCCAGGGTGAACAGCTGCGGGCCGGTCGTGTAGTAGTCGACGAAGTCGACCGTTGCCCGACGCGATTCGAGATCCTGCATCGCCGACTCGACCAGGTCGATCCGGCCGGTGGCCAATGACGGGATGTACTGTTCGTACTCCTGTGTCACGAAGGTCACCCGGACGCCGAGCTTCTCGCCGATGGCCCGCGCCAGGTCGACGTCGAAACCCTGCCTCTTGTTCCTGTCCTCCGTCCCCTTCGGCAAGTACGACATCGGGGGATATACCGGGCTGTTCCCTACCCGGAGTTCTCCCGCCTTCCGGATGGACTCCGGCAGCATCGCGTGCAACGCGTTCTCCGACTGGTCCGGGGCCGGCGCGTCGGCATCGGTGCCGCCGCATCCGGCGAGCAGGGCTGCGGCAAAGACCGCGCAGATGGCTCGCTTCTTCACGTGTGTCTCCTCCGGGTCGGCGGGGTGTCATCACACCCGCCCCGCACGTTCGCCACCGGTTTCCCTCGGCAACGTGGCCCCAGTGTTCAAGTAGCGGCGAAAGCATCGGAAGGGGACCGCTTGTCCAGTCGCCGCAGGTCGGACTGTACTTCACGGCCATGTCACCATCTGGCAACACTGGTCCAGAGCCGAGGAGATGGGATGTTCCCGTGACTGTGACGATTGCGCAGGTTCTGGCGCTGCCGGAGTTGAACCTGCGGGTATGCGCGGGCGACCGCGGTCTCGACAACGAGGTCCGGTGGGTGCACGTCAGCGAAACCATCGACCCGACCCCGTGGCTTCGCGGCGGGGAGTTGCTACTCACCACCGGCCTCAAGATCGATGATCCGGAGCAGTTCGGCCCGTACGTCCACCGGCTCGCCGATGCCGGCCTGGCAGGACTCGGCTTCGGCGTCGGACTCGGGTACGACCAGGTCCCTGGGCCGCTGATCCAGGCCGCCGAGGAGCGTGGCCTACCGGTGCTGGAGGTGCCGGTCGACGCGCCCTACGTGGCAATCTCCGAGGCCGTGTCGAACCTGCTCGCGGCGGAACGCTACGACACCATCGCCCGCGCGTTCGACGCTCAGCAGGCGCTGACCGCCGCGGCGGTCGAGTCCGGTAGAGGCGGCCTCGTTGCTGAGGTCTCGCGCGCACTCGGCGGCTGGGCAGTGCTCACCGACCTCGCGGCCAACGTTGTGCGGGCGCATCCGGCAGAGGCCGCCGACCGGCTGCCCGCGCTGCTGCCGGACGTGATGCGTACCCGCGAGCGCGGTATCCGCTCCAGCGGTTCGGTGGTCGGCCCGACCGAGTCGGTGGCGATCCACACGCTCGGGGCACGGGGCCGGATGCGCGGTTTCCTGATCGCCGGCGTCCCCGGCGCGGCCAGCGACTACAGCCGGATGGTGTTGGCCGGCGCGGTGGCGCTGCTGTCCCTGGAGATGGAGCGCTCGCAGGCGGCCCGCCAGCAGGTCCGCCGGTTGCGCGCCGACCAGTTGGCCCAGATCCTGCGCGGTGCGGTCACCGGCGAGGTCGCCGCCCAGCACGCCCTCGCCTGGGACCTCGACCCGGCAGCCGTCCGGGTTGGCGTCTATTTCTGTGCCGCCAGCCGGGGCAGTCAGGTCTGCGACGAACTCAACGAGCTGATGGCCGAGGCCAACCTGCCCGGCGCCGTCGTCGCGCAGGAGGCCGGTCGGCAGGCCCGGGTCGCCGTACTCATCGACGGCTCGGAGGCGGCCACCGCCGCGCTGGCCCGGCTGGCCTCGGTACGCCCGATGGTGCCGCTCGGGCTCGGCGACGTGGTGCCGATCGAGCAGGTGGGGCTGTCGTACCGGGCCGCGACCCACGCGGCCGAGGTCGGCCGGGCCGAGCGGCGGGCGGTGACTCGGTTCGACGATCTGGAGGCGCTGCACATGCTCTTCCGGGCCCAGTCGCCGCAGGCATTGGCCGGTTTCGTGCGCCGGGTCCTCGGCCCGCTGAAGCAGCACGACCGGGGTCGCGAGGGAGCCTTGGTGGCCACCCTGAGCACCTTCCTGGCGCACAACGGCCACTGGAACGAGTCCGCCGCGGAGCTGGGCATCCACCGGCACACGTTGCGGACCCGGATCGACCGGATCGAGCAGATCACGGGGCGCGACCTCGATTCGGCGTACGGCCGGATGGAGCTGTGGCTCGCGCTGCTCGCCGACAGCGCGGCCGACACCGACGACCAGCCCGTGCCGGAGCAGGGCACCGGACGGGCGGGCCGTGGCAGCGGGCCGGAGCAGGACAGGAAGTAGCGCCCGCCGTGCGCTGACTGGACCCGATGTCAGGTATCGCTGCCCCGGCCGGCCCGGTGAGACTCGGCGAAAGTACAGACGGGAGACGCGATGAGGAGCACTGGACAGGGCGGGGCCAGCACCTTGGCGACACCGCCGGGCCCCGGGCAGCTTGCCGGGCTGCCCCGGGTGCCGCTACGGCACTACGGCCGGTGGGTCTCGGCAGCCGTCGTGGTCGTGCTGGTCGCACTTCTGGTGCAGGCCTTCGCCCAGGGCAGCATCGAATGGTCGGTCGTAGGCCGCTACCTGACCGCCTCGGCGATCCTGCACGGTCTGGCCAACACCGTCATCATCACCCTCTGTTCCATGGCGTTGGCCATCGTCCTGGGTGTGCTGGTCGCGGTGATGCGGATGTCGGCGAACCCGGTGACCAGGACCATTGCCTTCGGCTACATCTGGCTGTTCCGCGGTATTCCGGTACTGCTGCAGTTGCTGATCTGGTACAACCTGGCGCTGGTCTTCCCCACGGTCGGATTCGGGCCGTTCGAGGCCCGCATGATTAACGTGATGACGCCGTTCATGGCCGCCCTGCTCGGCCTCGGCATCAACATGAGCGCCTACACCGCGGAGTTGGTCCGCGCCGGCATCCTCTCGGTCGACAAGGGCCAGATCGAGGCGGCCCAGGCGATCAGCCTGACCCCGAACCAGATCCGGCGCCGAATCGTGTTGCCGCAGGCCATGCGGGTCATCCTGCCGCCCCTGGGCAACGAGTTCATCAGCACGCTGAAGATGTCGTCGCTCGCCGCCGTCATCACGTACGGCGAGATGCTGGAGACCGTCGAGTTCATCTACTACTCCAACAACCGGATCATCGAACTGCTGATCGTCGCCGCGATCTGGTACCTGGCGGTGGTCTCCGTGCTCAGCGTCATCCAGCACTTCGTCGAGCGCCGGTTCGGCCGGGGCTTCCACGCCCTGCCGAACCGTAAGGCCCGGTCACTCGGGCGCCGGTTGAAGGGAGCCCCGCAGCAGTGAGCCAGCCACCACCGACAGACGGCACGACCCCGGTCGTCCGCGCGGTCGACCTGCAGAAGTCGTTCGGACCGGTACACGTGCTGCGCGGGGTGTCCCTGCAGGTGCGCGCCGGCGAGGTGCTGTGCGTGATGGGCCCGTCCGGCTCCGGCAAGTCCACCTTCCTTCGCTGCATCAACCAGCTGGAACGCCTCGACGGCGGCGAGCTGTGGCTGCGCGACGACCTGGTCGGCTACCGACTGCGCGGCGGCAGACTCCACGAGCTGACCGAACGCGAGATCGCACGGCAGCGGCGCGGCATCGGGATGGTCTTCCAGCGGTTCAACCTCTTCCCGCACATGACCGCGCTCGGCAACGTCGTCGAGGGGCCGATACGGGCGTTGGGGCACAACCGGCCCGACGCCGAGGCCGCCGCCCGCCGGCTGCTCGACCGGGTCGGCCTGTCCGACAAGTACGACGCCTACCCGGCCCAACTCAGTGGCGGCCAGCAACAGCGGGTCGCGATCGCTCGGGCACTGGCGATGGAGCCGTACCTGATGCTCTTCGACGAGCCGACATCGGCGCTGGACCCGGAACTGGTCGGCGAGGTGCTCGACGTGATGAAGTCCCTCGCCGCCGACGGCATGACGATGATCGTGGTCACCCACGAGGTGGGCTTCGCCCGCGAGGTCGGCGACACGCTCGTGTTCATGGACGAAGGGGTCGTGGTCGAGTCAGGTCCGCCCGGCATCGTCCTCGGTGCCCCGCAGCACCCGCGCACCCAGGAATTCCTCTCCCGCGTCCTCGGCTGAGAGCACCCACACCCCACCTCCGAGAGGCCCGTAATGCCACGTTCGCACCAATCGCGCAAGTTCGACCTGTGGGGAGTCCCCTTCGACGGGGGATCCACCCTGGGCTGGCCGGGCTCCCGGTACGCCCCCGGCCGGATCCGCGACGCGCTGCGCTGGATCACCCAACGCATCGAGGACGGCGCCATCTACTCGCTGGAGACCGACTCCGTCCACGAGGTCGGTGACGACCTGCTGCGCGATCGCGGCGACGTCGACGTCGTCGGGCACGACATCGAGGCCACACTGGACGCCTGCTCCGCCTCGGTCGCCGAGTCGCTGCGCGACGGCCGTACCCCGATCATGATCGGGGGCGACGACTCGGTGCTGTTCCCGGTCGCTCGCGGCGTGCACGACGCCTTGCCCGGCCGGATCGGAGTGATCCACTTCGACGCCCACCTTGATCTACTGGATCACAACCGGTTCCAGGGACGGCTCAGCCAGTCCAGCGGCATGCGCCGCAGCCTCGAACTCAGCCGGCTCAACGCCGACGACTGCATCCAGGTAGCCGTACGGCACTTCAACTTCCCGTCCTCGGCCCAGTTCAAGCGAAAGAGCGGCCTGACCCACATCACCGCCCGCGAGTTCCAGGCCCTCGGCCCGGTCTCCGCCGTCGAACAGATCCTCGACCGCGTCTCCGGCGCCGACCACATCTTCCTGTCCTTCGACATCGACGCGATCGACCCGGCGTTCGCGCCCGGCGCCGGGGCCCACGAGCCTGGCGGCCTCACCTCCGGCGAGGCCCTCGAAGCGGTCCGGCTGCTCGCCCCGCACTGCGACGCGCTGGCCGTCACCGAGGTCAACCCGCTTACCGACGACCGCACCTCGACGACCGCCACCCTCGCCGCCTACCTGCTGTTCCACTTCGCGGTCTTCGGCTCCGGGGCGGACCGCCGATGACGTACCAGGGCTTCCGGGGTACCGGAGTACGACTGACCGAGGAGCAACTGCCGCACCTGCAGGCGCACCGCACTGAGCTGCTCGGCGACTCACTGCCAGCGATCCACGCCTTCGACAAGGCACACGCGGTCATGCTCACCGAGCGCGGGTTGCTCGAGCCGGCGGCCGGGCGAGCCATCCTCACCGCGCTGCGGGGCATGGAGGCCGAGGCCGACGGAGTCACCGCGGCGCGCATCGAAGCCGGCGGTGGCATGCACTCCGGCGAGCAGTACCTGATCCGTGCGATCGGCGCCGACCTCGGCGGGCGGCTGCACCTCGGTCGCAGCTCCGGCGACCTGATCGAGGTGGCCCGCCGGATGACGATCCGCTGGCACCTGCACGCGATGCTGCCGGCTCTGGTCGACCTGCGCGCCGTGCTGCTCGGCCTCGCCGACACGTACCGGGAGGCGGTGATGCCCGGCTACACCCACGGCCAGCACGCCCAGCCGACCACCTTCGCGCACTGGGCCACCATGTTCGAGCGCGCCTTCGCCCGCGACACCGAGCGGCTGCTCAGCCTGCACGGCCGGCTCAACCTCTCACCAGCCGGCGCGGCCATCCTGACCGGCAGCGACCTGCCGCTCGACCGGCACCGGGTCGCCGACCTGCTCGGCTTCGACGCCCCGCTGCCGCACACCATGGACGCGATCCTCAGCCACGACCTGGAGATGGAGGTGGCCGCCGTTCTGGCCACGGCCGGCGCCACGCTGGCCCGGCTCGCCGACGACCTCTACCTCTGGTCCACCTCCGAATTCGGGTACGTCGAGCTGCCCGACAGGTTCTGCGGCACCAGCAGCATCATGCCGCAGAAGAAGAACCCCGACGCGTTGGAGGACGTCAAGTCGGTGGCCACCCAGGCGCTCGCGGCGCTGATCGGCGTGATCACCGCCGAACGCGGTCCGACCGGCTTCCCGATCATGGAGCGGCGCTACTCGCAGCAGGCGATCTGGTCCATGTGCGCGGCGATCACCGCCAAGGTCGGTGACACCACCCAGATCCTCACCGACCTTCGACTCGACGAGCGGCGCATGGCCGCCCGAGCCGGCGCCCACTGGGCCCAGGTCACCGACGTCGCGTCTGCCCTCGTCCGCTACACCGGCCTGGACTGGCGGCACGCCCACCAGGTCGTCGGTGTGTTCGTCCGGCTCGGCGTCGAACGTGGACTCGCCGCTCCCGCGGCGACGCTCGCACTGCTCGACGAGGCCGCCGGGCAACTTCTCAATCGACCCAGCGGACTCACCGCGGAGCAGTTCGCCGACGCCATGGACGCCCGCGCCTTCGTCGCTCGGCGCACCTTGTACGGCGGACCGGCCCCGGACGCCGTACGCCGGGAGAACGCCGAGTTCACCGACCGGCTCGCGGCCGACCGCACCCGGATCGACGGGCTGCGCCGCCAGGTCAGCGGTGCCGAGGTGGCCCTGGAAACCGCGATCGACACTATCCTCGCCACCGGCGGGACCAGCACCGAGGGGACTGAGGCCGGATGAGCGCGACTGCGGTCACCCCGACCACGGCACCGGCTGCCGCCGCGGCTGCCCACCAGGCCACCCGGCGGGAGTACCTGATGTGCCCGCCGACCTACTTCGACGTCGTGTACGCGATCAACCCGTGGATGGACCCCGGCGTGTCCGTGGACCGAGACCTCGCCCAGCGGCAGTGGGCCGAGCTGCGCGACACGTATCGCCGGCTCGGACATATCGTGCAGCTGGCCGACCCGCAGCCCGGGCTGGTCGACATGGTCTTCGCCGCCAACTGCGCCCTGGTCGTCGACGGACAGATCTACGGTGCCCGGTTCCGCGAGCCGGTACGGCAACCCGAAGCGCCCGCCTACCGAGCCTGGTTCGCCGCCGCCGGGTTCGGCGGCGTTCTCCTGCCGCGCTACGTCAACGAGGGGGAGGGAGACTTCGCCGTGGTCGGCGACATCGTCCTCGCCGGGGCGGGCTTCCGCACCGAACCAGCCGCCCATGGCGAGGCGCAGGAGTTCCTCGGCCGGCCGGTCGTCTCGCTGCGGCTGGCCGACCCGCGCTTCTACCACCTCGACACCGCCCTGTTCGTTCTGGACGACGACACCATCGCCTACTATCCGCCGGCGTTCACCCTGGGCAGCCAGCGGACGCTGGCCCGGCTCTTCCCGAACGCGATCGTGGCCAGCGAAGCCGACGCCCTCGTTCTGGGCCTCAACTCGGTGTCCGACGGCGCGAACGTCGTGGTCGCCCAAGCCGCGACCGGCCTCATCGACCAGCTCGCCGCACGCGGCTACCAGCCGGTGCCGGTCGATCTCTCCGAGTTGGCGAAGGCCGGCGGCGGTGCCAAGTGCTGCACCCTGGAGATCCGCCGATGAACCGTACTACCGCTGCCATCAAGATCGAGCGGGATGTGCTCGCCCACAATTACCACCCGCTGTCGGTGGTGGTCGAGCGCGCCGAAGGTTCCTGGATCACGGACGTGGACGGGAAGCGGTACCTCGACTGCCTCGCCGGCTACTCCGCACTGAACTTCGGCCACGGGCATCCGGCGCTGCTCGCCGCTGCCCGGGCTCAACTCGCGCGGGCCACCCTGACCAGCCGCGCCTTCCACAACGATCGGCTCGGTCCGTTCGCCGCCAAACTCGCCGACCTGTGCGGCATGCATCTGGTGCTGCCAATGAACACCGGCGCCGAGGCCGTCGAGACCGGCATCAAGGTCGCCCGGCGGTGGGCGTACCAGGTAAAGGGCGTGCCCGCCGACGACGCCGAGATCGTCGTGGCGGCCGGCAACTTCCACGGCCGGACCACCACTGTCGTCAGCTTTTCCACCGACGAGCAGGCCCGAACGGGTTTCGGCCCGTTCACCCCCGGCTTCACCGTGGTTCCCTACGACGACCTCGACGCCCTCGAGGCGGCCGTGGGTGAACGGACCGCCGCGGTACTCGTCGAACCGATCCAGGGCGAGGCCGGCGTCGTCGTACCGTCCGACGGCTACCTCGCCGGCATCCGGCGGATCTGCGACGACCGTCGCGCCCTGTTCGTCGCCGACGAGATCCAGTCCGGACTGGGCCGGGTCGGCGCCACGTTCGCCTGCGAACTCGCCGGTGTACGCCCCGACATCTACCTGCTCGGAAAGGCGCTCGGCGGCGGCGTCGTCCCCGTCTCCGCAGTGGTGTCCAGCCGCGACGTGCTCGGGCTGATCCGGCCCGGTGAACACGGCAGCACCTTCGGTGGCAATCCGCTGGCCGCAGCGGTGGGCTCGGCCGTCGTCGACCTGCTCGCCACCGGCGAGTACCAGGCCGCCGCCCGCCGGATCGGCGACGTGCTGCACCGCGGACTGCGGGACCTGATCGGTCACGGCGTCACCGCCGTACGCGGCGTCGGCGCCTGGGCCGGCGTCGACATCGACCCGGCGATCGGCAGCGGCCGGCAGATTTGTGAGGCACTGGCCGAGCGTGGCGTACTGGTCAAGGACACCCATGGCAGCACCATCCGGTTCGCCCCTCCCCTGGTCACCACCGACGACGAGATCCGCTGGGCACTGGACCGGCTGCGGGAGGTCCTCGCCGCGCGGCAAAGCACTGTCTAGCCGTAGGGTCGGCTGATCCCGTGGCCTGCGGACCTGACCCGTGCTCGGCCGCGTCGCCTGGTGGATACCGCGCTGGCTCGACCCCCACTGGCAATCCAGGGCGGTGGATTCTTGATCCAATACGCGATCGGCTACGGCACCTACCGTGCTACACGACCATGCGGACATCGACTTCCGAGCTACGCCGGCAGCAGGAGCACCTCCTACGTCGCCCGACCAGCCAACGAATTCCCGCTTGTCGTGGGATGAGCGGGCGAAATGGCGTTACTTCCCGCGCGGGAGACCTACGACTTCGCGGTGGACACCCTCATGGCCCGAGTCGGCCAGCTCGTCCCATACCGACCACAGACTGATGCAACAGGAGTAAGACACATGGCAGATCTCCCGCCCGAGTCGCTTGTCGGCAAGACTATCGCCGTCCTGGGTGGTACCGGACCGCAAGGCCGTGGCCTGGCCCGACGATTCGCAGCCGCCGGGCTGACGGTCGTCATCGGCAGCCGCGACCCAGAGCGGGCCGCCGACACCGCCACCGAGTTGGCTGGGGCGACGGGCGGCCTCGTGTCCGGCATGGACAACACCGGCGCGGCCGCTGCCGGGCACATCATCGTGATCGCCGTTCCCTGGCAGGGGCACGCGGACCTGCTGAAAGGGCTGGCGCCCAGCCTGGCTGGCAAGGTGGTGGTCGACTGCGTCAACCCGCTCGGCTTCGACAAGCAGGGTGCCTACGCGCTTGCGGTCGAGGAGGGATCAGCGGCCCAGCAGGCGCAGGCGCTACTGCCGGAAAGCACCGTGGTCGGTGCGTTCCACAACGTGAGCGCAGTCAAGCTCGACGACTCCGAGACCGCCTCGGTCGACACCGACGTTCTGGTGCTGGCAGACGTGCGGGAGGCGGCCGACCTGGTGCGGGATCTCGCCAGCTGCATCCCCGGCGTACGCGGCGTGTACGGGGGTCGACTGCGCAACGCACACCAGGTCGAGGCACTCACCGCCAATCTCATCAGCGTGAACCGCCGGTACAAGGCGCACGCAGGGATCCGGATCACCGACATCTGACACGCCCGCTCCGAACTGACCACGATGGGGCCCACCGTGCCATGACCACTGCTCCAGCCGCGCGATGTGCCGGCCCTAGCTGCTCACAAAGCACGAGGTCCCCTCGCACACCCGCACGTGCCGCCGGCCCCGGCGACCCTTCGCGAAGTCCGCGTAGGAGGTCGCCGTACCGGTCACGGCCGCCACCGCCAGGCGAACTCGCCCGCGGCCCGCGCCAGGTCCTCGGCACCGACCTGCCCGTCCTCGGCCTGTGCCCGCCGAAGCCGATCCAGCATTCGCGTATTCGCCACGATCGTGGCCGGGATGCTCGCGGGCGCGGACAGCATCGACGGCCTCGACATCGCCCGGCACGGTGGCATGCCCTCGCTGTTCACGAGTGTGTTCGCGCCGTCGACGCTCGGGGCGTTCCTGCGCACGTTCGCCCACGGACACGTACGGCAGCTGCAGGCCGCCGCCCGTGACACCCTGATCGGCCTGGCCGGCCGGGCCCCGATCCTTGCCGGCGCCGACGTGCTGACCTTTGTGGATATCGACTCGATGCTGCGCCGTGTCTACGGCAAGCAGAAGCAGGGCATCGGGTTCGGCCACACCAAGGTCGGCGGCTACAACGTCTACCTACGCGGCTACAACCCCCTGCTCGCCACGCTATCCACACCGCTGTCGGCGCCGGTGATCGCCGCGACCAGGCTACGTTCGGGTAACGCAGGCTCGGCCCGCGGCGCGGCGAGCATGATCGCCGAAGCGATCACCACCGCCCGATCGTGCGCCGCATCCGCCGCGACGACCCGCAACAGATCCCCGGCCAAGACGAACTGCTACCGACCTACCGGTATCACGCCGTGTTCACCGACAGCCCGTTCACGCTCATACAGGCCGAAGCCCAGCACCGCGGCCACGCGATCATCGAACAGGTCAACGCCGACCTGATCGCCGGGCCCCTAATACTGGCGCCATCAGCCCTCCTACCGTCCCAGCAAACCGAGCGCGGCCTCCACGATGGAGGAAGCGTCGATGCCGTGCAGCCGGTGGGCGTCGGCAAGGTCACTGGACTGCCCGAACTCCTCGACTCCAAGACACCTGATCGGGTCACCGCGCACGCCAGCCAGGAAGGAGAGTGTGTGCGGGTGCCCGTCGACCACGGTGACCAGCGGTGCGGGGTGTCGGCACGGGAAGAGTTCCTCCAGCAGGTCGGGACCGCCGGTCGCCTGCCGGTGGGCGCGTCGCTGGAGACAGCGGAATGCGAGGTCGGGACTGGTGAGGCAGACGACGCCAGCATCGAATCCCTTCTCCCGGAGGGTGGCGGCGGCCGCGACCACCTCCGGGAGGATGGCTCCGACTCCCACGAGGGTTACCTCGTCCGAGGTGGCAGGGCGCCCGCTGAGCCGGTACCCCCCTCGCACGACTTGTCGACGCCTTCGCTCGCGCAACAGCGGGTCCTCCGGGACCGCGGCGATCACCGGATCGATGGGTCGGGTCGACAGACGGAAGTACGCCGACGTTCCCCCCGCCAGACCCACCTGCGACATCGCGTGCAGGAAGGTCCATTCGAGGTCCTGGGCCGATGCTGGCTCCCAGGCCACGCACCCGGGCTGGGCGATGCCGATCACCGGCGTCGTGATCGACTGGTGCGCGCCACCCTCCGGTGCCAAGGTGATGCCCGACGGCGTCCCCACCAGGATCGACTGTCCGCCGGCGTACATGCCGTATGACCACGGCTCCAGCGCCCGGGTGACGAAGGGATCGTAGAGCGTGCCGATGGGGATCAAGCGCTCGCCCCAACGGCTCCACGTCGCTCCCAGCTCGCCCAGCAGGCAGACCAGATTGACCTCCGCGATGCCGAGCTCGATGTGCCGCCCCTGGCTGAGCTCCTGCCACTTCAGGAGCCGCTCCACGTCGTCAGCGAACCAGTCGCGTCGGTCGGCGGGGGACCACACCCCGCACTTGTTGATCCAGCCACCGAGGTTGGTGGAGGAGGCGACGTCCGGGCTGCAGGTCACCACGCGGCTCGCGAGCTCGGGCTGGTCCCGCGCCAGGTCGGAGAGCAGCCTGCCCAGCGCGGCCTGGGTGGACGTGGGCCGGCGGTGCGGACGGCCCAGCTCGTCGGGCACCGTTACGACGCAGCGTCCTGGCCCCGGGGGGCTCTCCTGTCTGCGGAGAGCCGCGCCGCGCCGTCGGCACAGCTCGGCCTCGTCCGAGTCCGCAGGGAACAGCTCCCAAGGCGCACTCGGGTCCGTGCCGCACCTCTTGGCGAGCTCGCGCATCTGGTCCCCGGTGAGGAGAGCGGAATGATTGCCGGGATGGCCTTCGGTCGGCAGCCCGTGCCCCTTGATCGTGTAGGCGAAGATCACGGTGGGCCGCTGCGACGACGCCGCTTGGTAGGTGTCGAGGAGCAGGGACATGTCGTGGCCGCCCAGGTCCCGGATAAGCTCGCCGAGCGCTTTCGGTCCGAGCGAGTCCACGAGGTGTCTCAGTGCCGGGCTGGCGTGATCGCCCGGCAGCCGCTGCGCGACCTGGTCCGGTGCCGACCGCAGGAGACGCTGGTACTCCTCGTTGGGCATGGTCTCCAGTCGCTGACGCAGGTCAGCGCCGCCCGGGCGCTCGAACACCTCCTGGATGCGGTGTCCCCACTTGAGGGTGATGACCTCCCAGCCCGCCGCCGAGAACATGCCGCGGAGTCGGTCGATCTGGATGTCGGGGATGACGCGGTCCAGGGACTGTCGGTTCACGTCCACGATCCACAGCAGTTCTCCGAGTCCGCCGACCATGGGGTCCACCAGGGCTTCCCACACGGCGCCTTCGTCGAGCTCCGCGTCGCCGAGCAGACTCACGAAACGCCGGGTGACCCGTGGGGAGTCGAAGTGCGAGTCGAGGTACCGGCGCGCCAGGGTCGCCCACAGCGTCGCCGTTGCTCCGATGCCCACTGAGCCGGTCGAGAAGTCGACGGTGTCGGGATCCTTGGTCCGGCTGGGATAGCTCTGCAGACCTCCCAGCGCCCGCAGCGAGCGGAGGTGCTCCTCGTCGAGTTCACCGAGCAGGTAGTTGATCGCGTGCAGCACCGGGGACGCATGGGGCTTCACCGAGACCCGATCGTGTGCGGTGAGCTCGTGGAACCACAGCGACACCATGATGTCGACCATCGAAGCCGACGAGGCCTGGTGCCCGCCGACTTTGAGGCCGCCCGCGCCCGGGCGGGCATGGTTGGCGACGTCGACGATCGCCGTGGCCAGCCACAGCACCCGCGCCGCCACCGCGCGCAGGATGGCCGGGTCCGGTCGCGAGGTACCGCCGACGGGTACGGCGCCGTTGTGGGATGGAGTCAGCACTCGTGCTCCCTGCGCCCCGGTCATCGGACATCGCACGCTGACTGGTGCACCGGTTCGCCGGTGAGGACCTCGGGCACGCGCTCGCTGCACTGGGGCAGAGCGTGGGGGCACCGCGTGTGGAACCGGCACCCCGGAGGTGGCGAGGCAGGGCTCGGCAGCTCCCCCTGCAGGACCGTGAACCCACGGCTGCGCTGCTCCCGCGGGTCCACGGAGGGGATCGCGTCGAGCAGACACTCGGTGTAGGGGTGACTCGCCTGCCCGTAGACCTCGTGCGACGGCCCCGACTCCACGATGCGCCCCAGGTACATCACCATGGTGCGGTGGGCTACGCGGCGCACCAGACCGAGATCGTGGGCGATGAACAGGTAGCCGAGGTTCAGCTCCTCCTGGAGGTCCATCAGCAGGTTCATCACCTGGGCCCGGACGCTGACGTCGAGCGCGCTCACCGGCTCGTCGCAGATCAGGAACCGCGGTTCGACCGCGAGCGCGCGAGCGATGGCGACGCGCTGCCGCTGCCCCCCGGACAGCGCTGACGGGGCGCGCTGGAGTGCGCTCTTGGGGAGCCCGACCAGGTGGAGCAGTTCGGAGGCTCGTGCTGCCCTGGTACGTCGCGGGTGGTCGACCACCGACAGCGCTTCTTCGAGCGTCTGTCCCACGGTCAGCCGTGGGCTCAGGCTGGCGTAGGGGTCCTGGAAGACGTACTGGACCTCGCGGCGGTACCGGCGCAGGGTTCGCCCGCGGGCGTTGGTGACGTCGGTGTCACCCCACACGATGGATCCGGACGCCGCGCGCTCGAGTCCGATGATCGACCGAGCCAGGCTGGACTTGCCGCAACCTGACTCGCCGACGAGACCGACGACCTCGCCGGGGCGGACCGAGAACGAGACATGATCGACCGCCCGGACCGTCTTGCGGGATCTGGCCCCGCCGAACTCGACCACCAGGTCGGTGACGGTGAGGGTACTCATCTTCGACTCACTTCCTCCAGGGCGGAGATGTCTGGGGGCTCGGCCCAGCACGCCACTTGGTGCTCGGCAGCCGGGGATTCGAACGGCACGAGCGCAGGGATGGCCGAGCACCGGTCGTGGGCCAGTTCGCAGCGCGCGGCAAAGGCGCAGCCCGAAGGGAGGTCGGCCATGTCCGGAGGCAGGCCCGGCAGGGTGACGAACCTGGTACCCGGCTCGACGTCCGCGCCGGGAATGGCAGCGAGGAGTCCGCGGGTGTAGGGATGCCGGGGGTTGGTCAGGACATCCACGACCGGGCCGAACTCAACCACCTTGCCCGCATACACCACCGCGACGTCGTCGGCCATGCCTGCCACGACGCCCACGTCGTGGGTGATGAGCACGATCGACATCCCGTGCCGTCGCTGCAGGCGCTGGAGCAGGTCCAGGACCTGCGCCTGCATGGTGACGTCGAGTGCCGTGGTCGGCTCGTCGGCGATGAGCACGCGTGGCTCATTCGCGATAGCCATGGCCACCAGGGCGCGCTGGCGCATCCCGCCGGAGAGCTCGTGGGGATAGAGGTCGTAGCGGTGCTCGGCCTCCGAGATGCCCACCTCGACGAAGAAGTCCTGCACCCGGCGGCGTACCTCAGCCTTGTTCATCTTGGGGTGCGTGCGCCGCACCGCGTCTGCCACCTGGGGCCCGACCTTGCGGGCCGGATTGAACGCCGTCAGCGGATCCTGGAAGACCATCCCGATCTGCGTGCCGCGGATCCGTCGATGACGCGCCTCGTTGAGCTCCATGAGGTTCTGGCCTTCCAGCCAGGCCTCGCCGTCGCACTCCGCGACGACCCCGGCGGGCCACAGGCCGGTCAGTGACAGGGCGCTGACGGTCTTGCCGCAGCCGCTTTCGCCCACCAGAGCCAGGGTCTTACCCGGTGCCAGGTGCCAGGAGACGTCATCGACCACCTGGACGCTGTCGTTGCGGGTGTGCAGCCGGACCGACAGATGACGGATGTCGAGCACGGGGTTGGCACTCATCGCGTCCTCCCGAAGTAGGCGTCGGTAAGTTCGTCGACCCTGTCCACCCGCCGGCCTACGCCCAGTGGCGGCAGCTTCGCGATGCGGCGGCGCAGCGTCCGACGACTGATGTTGCGGGGCAGGGAGTCGAGCGCGAGCGCCTCGCCGAGCAGGTTCAGGCCGACGATCGTCAATGTGAGCGCGAGGCCGGGGAGCACCACGAGCATCGGGTACCGCTCCAGGGTGAGCAGACCGTCCACGAGCATCTGCCCCCACTCCGCACCCGGGGGCTGCAGCCCCAGTCCAAGGAAGCTGAAGGTTGCCACTGCCAGCGCGACGAACCCGGCATCGCCGCTGGCGAACACCAGGGTCGGGGCGACCGCGGGAGGCAGCAGGTGCCGCACCAGCACCGTGAGGGGCGGCACGCCGATCAGCCGGGTCGCCTCGATGTGTGGCTGTTGGCGAAGCGAGACGACCGCCACGCGGGTCAGCCGGGCGTACGCCGGCCACCAGCACAGAGTCAGCGCGAGGATCATGTTGTAGTACCCGGGGCCCCGAGCGCCGAGCACCGCCAGCGCCATCACGAGCGAGGGAACCGACAGCCCGACGTCGGTGAGCCGCATGAGGACTTCGTCGACGATGCCCCCGGTCACGCCGGCGACCACGCCGACGACGGCGCCGATCAGGATCGAGAGGCCGAGCACGAGGGCGATGGCAACCAGGCTGGTACGAGCCGCGGTCAGCAGCCGGCTGAGCTCGTCGCGGCCCAGCGCGTCCGTTCCCAGCCAGTGCTCGCCGCTGAACGATTGCCGGACGCTGGCGAGATCGACTTGGTTCGGGTCGTGCGGCGCAAGCCAGGGGCCGACCACGCCGATCACGATGAACAGCCCCACGGCGACCAGCGCTGGCAACGGCACCCGGCGCAGCTGACGCGTAATCCGCGCCCCGGAGCGGGCCCGGGAACCGTCGGAAAGCACGATTTCCGATTCAGCCTCGGCAAGACTCACGTCCGGACTCCTTCGAACTGCCGCCTGATCCGCGGATCGAGGCGTGCCTGGATGATGTCGACCAGGGTGTTCAGCACCACGAACGCCAGGAGGAACACGAGCAGACTGCTTTGGAGGACCGGGATGTCACGGAACTTCACCGCCTCGTAGAAGTAGCTGCCGACGCCCTGCCAGGCGAAGACGGTCTCGATCACCACGGCCCCGGGCACCATCTGCCCGGTCTGCGTGGCGAGCACGCCCAGCACGGATGGTCCGATGTTGGGCAGGGCGTCCTTGACGAGTACCTGTCGCCGGGTGAAGCCCTTGCTGAAACCGGTCACGGCGAATGGTTCGGCCATGGCTCGTTCCAGGCCGACTCGGACCACGCGGCTGAACACGCCGGCGGGCCCGGTCCCGAGCGAGATCCAGGGGAGGATCCACGAAGCCGGACCGGAGAGGCCGAACGTCGGCACGACGCCGAGCTTCAGCCCGAAGAAGAGGATGAGCAGCGCGGCCAGGTAGAAGCTCGGGATGGAGGCGCCCAGCAACGCCAGCCCGCGGCCGATCCGGTCGATCCAGGAGTCGGGGTAAAGTGCCCCGAGCATTCCCAGCAGTCCCCCGACGAGTCCGGCGAAGACAGCCGCTCCGCTCACCAGGAGCAGGGTCTGGCCGGCGCGGTCCAGGAGCTCGGGCGTGATCGGGAGGTTGCGCTGGAGTGAGTCGCCCAGGTCGCCCTGCAGCGCGTGCCACACCCAGTCGACGTACCTGACGGGGAGCGGCCGGTCCATGCCCAGCTCGTGCGCCATCCGTGCGACGTCCTCCGAGGTCGCACCCGGCCCCGACCGCCGCTCCGCGACGAGGACCGTCACGTCGCCCGGAGCGAGGTTGATCAGGAGGAACCCGGTGAGTGACCCCAGGAACATCAGGAACAGGGCCGTGAGGAGGCGTCGTGCCACGAGCCTCCTCATGACTTCTCGATCCAGATGCCCTCAAGGGGGAACTCGTAGTCGGTCGAGGCCGGGCGCACGCCGTGGACGCGGGATCCCACCGCCCAGATGCGGTCCTGGACGAGCAAGGGACCGAAGCCTTGCACCTTGTCCAGGTACTGGTTGAGGGCCTGGTACGCCGCCTTGCGGTCCTCGTCCGACTGGGCTGCGAGTGCCTTGTTGATCAGGGGGTCGAACTCGGGGTTGCGGTAGATCTTGCCGTCGACTCCCGACTCCACGGTCGAGAGCATGAGGGCCTTGAGGGTGTTGTTCGGGTCGTACGGCGCGCCGTAGGTGGTGGTGAGGGCCATGTCGTACTGGCGCTTGGGGATGCGGTCGTGTGAGGTGGCGTGGTCGAGGTCGGCGAGTTCCACCTTGATGCCGACGTCTGCGAGCTGCGCCTGGATGGCCTCACCGACCTCGCGCGCCGCGGGGAGCCGCTCCTTGCTGATCAGCATCTCCAGCTTGAGCGCTTTCCCGTCCTTCTCCCGGACGTGGTCTCCGGTCCACCCTGCGTCCTCCAGGACCTGACGGGCCTGGTCGGGGTCGGGCGTCGGAGCATCCTTCGCGAACGAGTACGGCACGGCCGGTGGGAACAGGGACCCGATGGGCTTGGCACGGCCGAGGTAGATCGCCTTGGCGATCGAGACCCGGTCGATTGCCAGGTTCACCGCCTTGCGCACCGCGAGGTCGTGCATGACCCGGTCCTGGTCATCGTTGAAGGCGATGAGGAGGGAGATGTCGCCGGGCGCGGCAATGACCTGCGTGTCCCCGCCACTCAGCTGCTCGGCATCGTGCGGCGACAAGGGAGCGCTCATGGCGCCACCGATCATGTCGACCTCGCCGACGCGCAGGGCGGTGAGCCTGCCCATCGCGTCCGGGATGACGTCGAGCTCGACCTTGGCGACCTGGGGCTCCTTCCCCCAGTAGTGCGGGTTACGCACGAAGACGGTCTTGCTGCGGCTGTTCGACTGCAGAATGAAGGGACCGGTGCCCACCGGGTCGCCGCGGTACTTCCCGTTCGGTCCTGCCGCCTTGGGGCTGAAGAAGCGCACGGGGCGCACGATCGAGAGCTCCTGGAGCAGCCCCGGAAACGGCTTGGCCAGGGTAAGCCGCACTGTCATGTCGTCGAGAGCCTTGATGCCGCTGATCGCTTCCGTGGCTTCGAGGAAGTCGAAGCGCGAATTCCCCACCCACTGCTTCAGGCCGAAGACCGCCGCCTCCGCATTCCACGGGGCGCCGTCGGTGAACGTCACGTTGGGCCGGAGGTGGAAGTCGTAGTCGAGACCGTCCTCGGACACCGTCCAAGACTCCGCCAGAGCCGGTTCGGTCTTCCCTCCGTCGCCGTAGCGGACGAGCGGCTCGAACATCATCGCCTGGGCTTGCCAGAGCGCGTCGAAGGCATTGGGGTTCAGGTTGTCCCCCACCGGCGTGGAGATGGCGATGCGCAGGGTCGCATCGGGGTCGGGCTCGCCGGACCCGGAGCCGCCGGAGCCGTTGGCGTCGCAGGCGGCCAGGAACCATGTGGCGACCACCAGCGATAGCAAGGTGAGCCGAGTGTTACGATGGATCTTCATGGGTGTTCCCTCCACAGGATTTGACGTGAATCTAATGAGTGGAAGGGTGCTTGTCTAGAGCCTGCTGAGGAACGTGTCGGGGCGGCCCGGGAGTGGGATAGATAACTTCAAGTGATCATCTGACCACCGATCGTCCTCGCCGGTATCCATCGGACACCTCGCAGGCCGAGTGGGAGATCCTGGCACCGTACATCCCGGCGGGTGGGGATGGTATGGGTCGACGGCGCGTACAGTGGCGGACCGGTCACCCTCGGCGCCAGGCTCGGAATCGTCGTCGAGGTGGTCGCCAAGCTTGCCGGGCAGGTCGGGTTCAAGGTCCTTCCCCGCAGATGGGTGGTCGAGAGATCCCTGTCGTGGATCAACCGCTGCCGTCGCACCGTGCGTGACTATGAGCGACTCCCCGAACACCACGCTGCCATGGTCCAGTGGGCCATGGTCATCATCATGACCCGGCGACTGGCCCGCCATCAGACCTCAACCCTCGCGCCGTCGATCACCATGAAGGCCGCCTGACAAGGTTCTTCAAGCCCTCATTCGACATCAATTCGATGACTGACGAATCCTTGGCATCCCCTGGCGACCCATGATTAGATACATCTCGTGAGAAAACTCGATGTCGACCGAGCGCCGCTGGTGATCGACGTGACCGTGAGCACGACGGCGGAGCTCCTCATGCGCATGTACTCCTATGCGCACACGCTCCGTGGGGACTTCGTGCCCGCAGCGTCGCAGCTTGCTCCGGCACCCGAAGGTCATGAAGAGGCACTGTCCTGGTTCTTCGGCGACGACTTCGCTCTGGGCGGCAACCTCGCGGTCCACGCTTTCATCCAGGGATGGCACGACTCGCACAGCCTGCTCCTGGGACTGCGACAGTCCAGCGACGCCGAGGTGGTGAGCGGCTTGCTCCGACCCCCGTCGGCGACTCCTGCCGAGATCCGCAGGCGCAACCACCTGGTGAGTCGGATCTGTGAAGGCCGAACCGATGGCGTGAACGACCTAATCGCCCAGTGCGTCGCCGAGGGCTTCGAGCGAGAGACCCTCAGCCGGGTCCTGACCTCTCCCCAGCAGGCGGTGAGCCAGCTCGTTGCCCTGGTCGAGGCCGCGGCCCAGCTTTTCTCCGACGAGGTCGAGGTGCAGGAGCGCCTGACGAGGACCGTGCACGAGATCGAGGAGGTGCTCGAGAGCACACCGGACCTGCACGGTGAGCTCGCCCAGGTCACGGGTGGCTGGACCATCAAGGACGCCGAGGGCTACCACATCCAACTCGTCCCCAATGAGGCTATCCGTCCTTTCATGCTCCAGCGCGTGGTCCTCGGAGACTGCGCGATCGTCGTCTTCGCCCCGCCTGGCCCCCAAGGCCGCTCACTGGCCGAGGTCGCGGAGGCGTTCAAGACATTGGGCAACATCCAACGACTCACCATCCTGCGCAACCTCGTGGCCCTCCCGGCCACGGGACAGGATCTGGCGCAGCTGCTCGAACTGTCCGAGGCGACCATCCACCATCACACCTCGGCACTGCGCAGTGCCGGCCTCATCACGAGCGAACGTGAAGGGGTGCGCGTCTACCACCACGCATCGAGCGAGGCGCTGATCGATCTCCTGCAGGATCTTCGCCGGGTGGTGTTCGACCGGTGACCAAGGACGCGCCAGACAGCCCGCAACTGGTCCAGCTGCTCGCGTCATGGGACGCCCAGCAGGATGCCTACGTGCCACAGCGCAATCGCCGGTTCCACGTGATCGCCGAGGCGGTCCAGGCCGCGTGCGGCCCGCGCCCGACGATCCTCGACCTGGGTTGTGGCACGGGCACCCTCCTGCACATGATCGGCCAGAAACTGCCGGAAAGCACACTGGTGGGGCTCGACAGCGACCCCGTGCTGCTGCGGCTCGCGCGGACCCGACTCGGGCATGCGGCCCGACTCCTCGACAGCGACCTCCTCACCGGCGCGTGGCTGGGGGACGCGGAGTCGTTCGCGCCCTACGACGCCATCGTCTCCACCACTGCTCTGCACTGGCTCGGCGAGGAAAGCCTCGCGGCGGCGTACCGCTGGAGCGCCCAACTGCTGCGCCCCGGCGGGATCTTCATCAATGCCGACACCATGCCCGCCGCATTGGGTCGGATCGGCAGGATCCTGACCGTGCTGGCGGGGACGCCGACCACGGACCTGTGGTCCTCCTGGTGGCGCGCAGCGGAAATGTCGTCGGACCTGGCGCCCGAGTTCGCCGAGCGAGCGGAGCGTGGTGCCCGGCGGCCGCCCGAGTTCTTGCCGCCAGCCGAGTGGCATGTGACGGCGCTCAGCGAGGCTGGGTTGGACGACGCCATGTTGATCTGGCGTGACGCACACGAGGCGGCGGTGGCGGCGATGGCTTCGAACCCCGCGATGGAAGGGACTGTCCTATGAGCGAGCTGAGCTGCCCGCGATGCGGCCGGGACGGGAGTGGGTTCGCGGGCTGCACCCACTGTCGGCAGGAGGGCGTCCCGGTCAATCTCAGGCCACCGCTGGCCGACCTCCGCGGCAAGCGACTCGATGCCTTCCCCGGGGGTGTCTGGGGCTGGCCCGACGCACTCGCCTGCAGCGACGCTCCAGTGGTGACCTTGGGCGAAGGAAACACCCCGGTGGTGCAGATCGCTGCGGAGGGCGGGGACCTGTTCGTCAAGCTGGAGAGCCTGAACCCGACTGGTTCCCACAAGGATCGCGGGATGGCCGCGGGCGTCAGCGCCGCGGTCCGGCATGGTGCGGAGACGGTCGTCCTGGCGTCCAGCGGAAACGCCGGGGTCTCTGCTGCGGCCTACGCGGCCCAAGCCGGGATCACCTGTGTGGTCACCTCCTCGGAAGGCCTGCTGCCGTACTTCAAGTCGCAGATGCTCGCGTACGGCGCCAAGCTGGCCGTCTTCGAAGATCCAGCACTCCGAACCCGGATGACGGGTCACGCCGTCGAGAACCTGGGCTGGTATCCCCTCGCGAACTTCGTCCTGCCAGCCGTGGGAGGCAATCCGTTCGCCAACGAAGGCCTCAAGTCCATCGCGTACGAGTTGGCGCGTGACCTGCCCGACGCCGAGTACGTCGTGGTGCCGACCTGCCGGGCAGACCTGCTGTCAGGTATTCACCGTGGATACTGCGAGCTCGAGGCGGCGGGCCTGATCCCCCGTGCCCCGAGGCTCGTCGCCGCCGAGACCGCCACCGGCGCCGCCTTCGTTGCGGCCATGGCGCTCGACGAGAGGCACGCCCAGGAGCGCGCCGAGGTCGAGAGGCAACCATCGCCAGCGTTCTCGATCGGCAGCGACAACGCGACCTGGCAGGGCCTGGACGCCTTGTGGGCGAGCGGCGGCTCGGCGCTAGCGGTCGACCCGCTGACCTTTATGGCTGAGCAAGCTGCGTTGGCTCGCGGCGGCGTTCTCCTCGAGGCATCCAGTGCCGTGGCGGTCGCTGTTGCTCGTCAGATCGTAGCGGCCACCGGATCATGCGTGGTTGCGATCGGGACTGCGAGCGGCGTGAAAGACCCACCCGTCCCGCCCAAGGACGACCTTGACGTCATGGCTGCCCCCTCGCTGGCGCAACTCGCCCAACTCGGCCTGCCGCATGACCAGTGAGCCACCGGCCCCAACGAGTTTCGGGCCGCATCCCACCCGATCGCGAAAGCAGCGAATCCGGGTTGACGCGATGGCCCGGCAAAGAAGGGTGAGGTTCCCCCCGGGGATGTGGACACCGGGTTATGCCGCGATCTGGTGCAGCGTAGCCGATGTGAGGGTCTGTTCGTAGTCGGCGGGGCTGAGCTGAGGGGTCGGCCAGCGTACGACCAGGGCACGTGAACGGGGAAGTCGCTTACGCGCTGATGTCACCGGCGTCCGGCGCGGCGTAGTACTGCTCGCCGTAGCTCGTCGGGTGCCCATACGAGGATCGGGAAGGCGATCAGGAGGGCGAGTATCAGGGGGTGTCCCTATGGGTTTCGTATGCCGTCACCGTGCACCCCACCGACGACCATCGCCGGTTCACCCTCACCGAGTAACCGGGCCAGCTCGTCGCTCGGTCAACCTTCGCATCGTTCAACTCAACCCGAGCCCAAGCCCGGTGTCTGCGCTCCCATGGGGATGCCCGGCGGTTTGGGCCGCCGGGCATCCGTGTTCGTGCTGGTCGGGTGTCAGCAGCCGGGTCCGATGCTGACGCGGGCGAGGCGGGTTGCCCAGTTCCCGCCGACGAAGTATTGCTGGGCGAGGAGGGCGGTGCTGCCGGCGGGGCAGGTGCCGCTGGCGGCGACGGGGTCGACGTGGACGCTGGAGTAGTCACCGAAGCGGGTGTTGGTGGTGGTGTTCGATCCGGTGACCAGGGTGATGTCGCTGCCGATGAGGGCGGGTACGCCGCCTCCGGGGAGTACCCCGTTGAAGGTGGTGGACGTGTTGGTGCAGGTGGTGGCTCCGGTGTCGGTGTAGGCCCAGTTGAGCCAGATGTTGAACGAGTTCGGCGTGGTTTCGAAGGCGCCGAGGGAGGGGTTGAAGTCGTCGCTGGTGCCGCTGTGGAACGCGTTCGCCACGGTCACGGTGTTGGTGGAGGTGTTGATCGCCCCGTAGCGGACGCCGGGGAAGCCGGAGATGTTGAGGCCGTGGGTGAACCAGACGAAGGTCGAGTTCCTGGCCTGTACGGGTGCCCAGGCTATGCGGCCGTCGAGGGGGTCGAGGGTGACGGTGGTGCCGCACTGGTTGACGCGCCTGCTCGGGGCGGCGTAGGTGGAGGCGATGGTGGCCTGGAGTGCCAGGGTGGTGCCGGGTCCGGCGCTGTTGTTCATCCGGTAGAGGTTGTAGCCGGTGCCGGGGACGCCGGCGACGTAGTAGGTGTTGGCGGTGGCGGCGATGGGGATGCCGGTGACCGTGACCGGTGCGGTGGAGAAGGCGACGGAGAAGGCGGGGAAGCTGACTGCGGCGCCGACGTACAGCTGTGCCTTGGACACCGACCAGGCGGTGGAGTTGACGTAGCCGGGGTTGAAGTTGTTGGTCGAGGACAGGATGGCCACCCGGTCCTGGCCGAGGTACGGGTAGTCCAGCAGCATCCCGTTGGGGAACAGGGCGCCGGTGAAGGTCAGGGTGTAGACGAAGTAGCTGCCGCAGGCGTTGCTGCTGGTGCTGGCGGCCAGGAACAGCCGCGGAGCGGCGCCGGCGGTTCCGCTGGTGGTGGCGATGATGACGAACCGGTTGTTCAGGTTGTCGTAGATGGTGCGCGGGTCGAACACGTTGGTGGTGCCGAGCCCGAGCCACCCGGCCAGGGTGTTGGTGCACTGCAGCACGCCGGTCTTGCTGAACACGGTGACTCGGCGGTTGACGGTCTCCATGATCTGGGTTGCGCCCACGCTGGCGTTGATGTCGGAGGGTTGGGCACCGCCGCCGCCGGCCTGGTCGATGCCGGCGAAGTTGGAGTTGATGGTGGTCGGCGACGGGGCTCGTGGTTGTCCGCTCGGTCCGGTGTTCGGGCCGTCCGGGATGCGGGCGCTGGTTCCCGTGGCGGTCGGCTTGGTGGCCTTGCTGACGCCGGCGGGCAGGGTGGTGCCGGTGGGCTTGCCGTCGACACCCAGGGTCGGGTGGTCGGCAGCGGTGGCGGTTTGGCGAGCCGGTGAGTTGGTGCGCTGGTCGACGAGCGTCGGGGTGGCGTAGCCGCGACCGGCGGGGGCGATCGCGAGCTGCGCTGACGGCGCCGGGGGCGGGCTCGCGGCGGCAACCTCGACATTGACGAGCAGGCTCAGCAACAGGGCTGCGCACCCTGTCGCGGCCATGGCTTTACGTAGTCTTCCCACTGTTTCCTCGTTTCGAGGCACGGAACGAATGTGATCGTGAGTAGCGGGAAGCTTCCCGACAGTGAAGATGCCAGGCGCCGAGGCGTTGGCATAGGCGACTGTCGGGTTTCGTCAGTTACGGTGAGTTGCGAGGGGTGTGCAAGTCGGCGGATTGGTTGATGTCGATACATGCTGGGATGTGTCGGAGATGGCCCCAGGCATCATCTTGCGGTGGAGGCGCCCCTGATGCCGGAGTCGAACTGGATTTCGATCTCTGCGTACCGTCCTGGCTGGACCACGACGCTGACAGGCGTGGCCCGCGGGACCGGCCGACCGGTCGTGTTCTCGCCACGCAACTCGTAGCCGCCCGGCGCGAGGCCGAGCGTGAAGCGCCCGTCCTCGCCTGCCTCCGCCACCGCGACCTGATGGTCGGACCCGGCCCGCAGTGCCACGATCCGGGCCCGGAGCGGGATCCGCGGACACGGCGACCTGGCCTCGAGTACGGGGCAGCCGACGTCGACCGTTGCCGTGCCCCGGACTCCCGCGCTCCCGGCCGTGGGGGACGCCGGCACGCCTTGAGGGCCGGTGCCCGCACACGCCGCCAGCAGCACGGCCGGTAGCAAGAGAACCGTTCGCGGCCAGCCTGCTCGTACACCCATGAGTATGGGACGTCGGTCAGGCGCCGAGGGTTGCCGGCAACGTCCTGTCGGTCGGGCGGTAGGTGTCAAGGGATTGAGGCCAGTGGGAGTTGAACGACCAGCGGTTGCGGCTCCGTTTGCTGGCCTGACATGCAGCGCCACCGGAAGGGCCGGCCCTTCCGTCGCTATCTGTGGCCGGTCACGTAGTAGCTGTTGTTTGCTCGTCGACCGTGTTCACGGCCCGCCGGCCAACTCGATGGGGAACTGTTTTTCCGGCCCGCCCTCATCCTTGACCGTGCCACGGTGTCCGCCCCTGGCTGCTTGGCGCTTGGGGCGGACACCGAGCTGAGCGTTCCGCTGTTTGTTCGCGATACCGACGCCGATGTCGTCAGGCGGTAACCGTCGGACGGGCGGCCGGGACGGACCGGGCGCGGAGGCTGCGTTCGGTGAGCGCGCCGAAGAGTAGCCCGAGGGTGGTCCAGGTGACGAGCTGGGTGCCGAGTGAGGCGAGCCGGAACTTCCAGAGTACGAGGGCGGGGAAGCCGTCGGGTACCTCGCTGATCGTGGGTAGCGCGGCCTGGATGACCCCGATGAGGACGACGTACGCGGCGATCGCCATGAGGGTCGCGGTCCAGGCGCCGTACCTCGGGTTGAGCCAGCGTCCGAGGTTGACGGCGAGGAGTCCGGCGCCGACCGCGATCACGATCATGAGGAAGTACAGGCCGGTTCGTTGCCCGAGGGTGTCCGGGTTGCCGGTGGCCGGTGGGTTGGCCGGATATTTGAGGAACGGTACGAACGCGACGGTCACGAAGCCGCCGAGCGCGACGAGCGCGGCGGTCGCCCGGGGGTTGAAGCGCCCGATCCGGCCGTACGCGATGGCGAAGGCGAGTGCGAACAGGCCGCCGAGCGCGACCCCGTACACCAGGGCGGCAGTGGCCAGACCGATCGTGCTCTGCACGGTGCGGCTGACCAGCTCGGGTTCGCTGGCTTCGCCATGCGTGTGGGCGGCGGCAGCGGCATGCGTGTGCGCGACGGCCTGGGCGGACTCGAAGTCGATGGCCTGCCCGACGGGGCCCTCACCGAAGACGGTGGCGAACAGGTAGGCGGCGGCACCGGCGGCGAGGCCGACGAGCATGCCGCGGACGAGAAGCGAGCGGGTGGACAGCATGAGGGTGCTCGCCGCGCTCAGTGGCAGGGGAAGCCGAGCAGGTGGCGTCCGTCGTGCACGAACTCGTGCACTGTCTCGCCAGCGAACACGGACAGGACACCCTGTTCGACGCCGACGAAGTAGAGCAGTACGAGCGCGATCACCGCGGCGAAGGCCGCCCAGGGCAGGATCTGCCGCAGCGGTATGGCGACCGGTGCGGGTACGGCGGTGGGAGCGGGCAGCGACATGTCGGCCATGACAAGGACCTCCTGGGATCATGCGTCCCCTAGCGGTTTCCGTGACGGTGGAGGGTCTGACTCCCAGCCGGTCAGGTGAGGCACCCGTCGGGCTGGTTACAGTGGCGCGACCGTGCCGGGATTACACCGGCTTCCTCCCACCGTCACGCTGTGGCCTGGACGCTACGGGCGACAACGTCGCGGTGTCAATATCACGGGCACGATTGATATCGATGATCTTCTCATTGGGGATTGAGCCCTGAAGGAGGGGCGATCGGCGTGAGTAATCGCCTGATCCTGATCAGCCACGCACCCACCGCAGCGACCCGGTCCCCTGCCTTCCCGCAGGACGAGCCACTCGACGCGCACGGTCTGGCGGACGCGACCGCGCTCGCCGGTGCGCTGCCCCGCGCCGACGATGTGCGGTGCGCCCCGGCACTGCGCTGTATGCAGACCGCCACCGCGCTCGGGCTGACCCCGACCCTCGACGAAGGGCTGCGTGACGGCGAACTCGGCCGGTGGGCCGGCCGTACCCTGGACGACGTCGCCGCCGACGAGCCGAACGCTGTCGCGGCCTGGCTCACCGACCCGGCGGCCGCACCACACGACGGCGAGTCCCTCCACGACCTGCTCGACCGGACGGGTGGCTGGTTGCGCGCGGTGCCGGACAAGGGCCGTACGGTCATCGCCGTCACGCACCCCATGGTGATCCGCGCGCTTGTCGTCAACGCGATCGCCGCCACACCCGCGTCGTTCTGGCGGATCGACATCGCCCCGCTCACGAAGACGGTGTTGCGCGGCGGCGCCGGACGCTGGACCCTACGCGCGACCGCAGGCCCGTTACGCTGACCCGGGCCGACGCATCGTCGCGATGACCAGCCTGAAAGCGCTCACCGTTCGCAGGCCGCCTGGGCTGAAAGACATCCCAGAAGCTTGACCGAACCGCGTCGAGCAGGGTGCGCAGGACGTCCAGGCAGCTCGCCGGCGCCAGGTCCCGCAGCAGCCGGCAGGCGGCTAGACGCTGCTGGTGCTCGACGGGTTCACCCATGATGATGCGGGCGAGCAGGACGGCGACGGTGGACCGGAGGCCCGGATGCCGCCGGGCGATCACGTGCAGGGTCCGAACCGGGGCATCCCCCGCGACCCGCCCGGTGCTGTCGGCGAGGTGCTCCAGCACCAGCGTCAATAGGCCGGCGCGGGAGTTGCGAATGGCGGTGAGCCCGTCCAGCAACGACCCGGGCGGCAGGACGCCGTCGGCGACGAGCTGCCGGACCGGCGGTGGGGCCGAGCAGTAGTCGGGCGCCCCGCAGCCGCTCCGGCAGCGGAATCCGGATGTCCTCGCCGAGATCGGCCAGCTGGCGAGCGGCGAGACCACGGCCGCCACGGCCAGAGTGCGGCACCGGCAGGTGCGGGCGGTGCCGCCGCTGAGAGTCCGGCTGCCGTCTGCCGGTTCTACGACCTGGCCGAGGAGCGGCCGGCGCCTGGAGCCCGGGCCACTCTGACGGCCGGGTGGCCCTGGCGCCGACACCTCTGTACAATGAAAACCGTTTGCAACAAATGGAGCTCGCCTGGGGAACGCGGACGGGAGCCGTCATGGGTCATCTGCTGGTTGTGGAGAGTTGGGTGGGCGCGATGAGTGCCCTGTTGCCGAGGGCCATCCGGGAGGCGGGCCATCGGTTCACGTTCGTCACCCGGGACCTGCACCACTACCTGCGTACCACCCCCGCCGGCACGATCCACCCACTGCTGGCGGCGGAGAACGTCCTCACCACCGAGACCAACGATGTACCGGCACTGTCGGCACACGTGTCCCGGCTGCACGCCACCCTCCACTTCGACGGGGTGCTCACCTCCTGCGACTACTACCTCGGCATCGCCGCCCGGCTCGCCGCCGACCTCGGCTTGCCCGGACCTGCCCCCGAGGCGGTCGAGCGGGCGTACCGCAAGGACCTGGCCCGGGACGCGCTGTGCCGGGCTGGCGTGCCCGGACCGGAGTTCGCCGTCGCGCGGGGCTGGGCCGAGACCGTCGCCGCCGCCGAGCGGATCGGGTACCCGCTCGTGGTCAAGCCGGTCGATCTCTGTGCCGGGATGTATGTGCGGCGGGCCGACGACTCCAACGGGCTGCGGGCCGCGTTCGACGCCCTTGCCGGGTTCCCGGTCAATGCCCGCCGGCAGCCCCGGGTTCCCTTGGTTCTGGTGGAGGAGTTGCTCACCGGTCCTGAGGTGAGCGTCGAGACGGTCACGGTGCCTGCCGCCGTGGCTGGTGGGTCGGCACCGGTGACCACGGTCGTCGGGGTGACCGGCAAAAGCCTCGGCGGCGCGCCATGGTTCGTGGAGAGCGGTCACCTTTTCCCCGCCGACCTGGCCGCCGATGTGGCCCGCGCCGCCGCCGACACCGCCGTCGCGGCCCTTGCCGCCGTCGGGCTCGACCATGGGGTCGCCCACACCGAGTTGCGGCTGACCCCGGCCGGCCCTCGGGTGATCGAGATCAACCCCCGACCCGCCGGCAACCAGATCACCGAACTGATCCGTCGGGTCACCGGCATCGACCTGCCGATGGCCTACGCGCAGCTGGCTCTCGGCGAGCAGCCGGATCTCACCCCCACCGACACCGGGGTGCGCAGTGCCGCCATCGCCTTCCTGCTGCCGCCCCGGGCCGGCACCGTCACCGGCTTCACCGGCGTCGACCGGCTCACCGAGGACCCCCGAGTCGTGGACTACGCGGTGAAGCCCGCCGGGCACCGCACCGGCGACGCCAGTAACAACAACAGCTACCTCGGGCACGTGGCCACCGTGGACACCACCGGCACCGGGGCGCTCGCCGTTGCCGAGGAGCTGGTCTCCGGTCTCTGCGTTCAGTACGACGACGAGCTGGCCGGGGCCCCCGCGTGACCGCCCCGGCTATCGCCCCGTTCGGGACGGGGGCGTACCGGTCGGTGGACGAGCTGGTGGCCGCGGTGCTGGCCGGGCGGCTCGGACCCGATCCGGCGCGGTCGGCGGTCAGCGTCGGGTTCGTCACCCGGCAGGGCGCTCGGCACGCCGGCCGGGGCCGGGTGTACCGCAACCACGTGCTGAGTCTGCGCGTCGGGGCAGCCGTCGGCTCCTGCGCCGTGGAGCCGGGCGAACTGCCTGACGAGGTGGCGTACGACTGCGTCGGCGTCACCGTCGCCGACCTGCTCACCCACTCGCTCACCCAGGTCCGGGTGGCCGCGCTGGACGCGTATCTGATGGCGGCCCGGCCGCATGCCGAGGCCGGCGCGGAACCGGTGCCGCTGCCCGGCGGCTCGTCACTGGCCAAGTCGACAGCGCGGGCGGCGGCCGTGGTGGATCTCCTCCCAGCCGATCCGGGCGCGACGGTGCTGGTCGTCGGGGTGGTCAACTCGCTGCTCGCCGCGCTGCGCGAACGGGGGCTGCGCTACCTGCCCTGCGACCGCGTCGGCGGAAGCACCGAGTGGGGCGAGCCGTGCCGGCCCGACGCGACCGTGCTCCTCGACGGCTGCGACGCGCTGCTGGTCTCCGGGATGACCGTGGGCAACGGAACCTTCGAACCGCTGCTGGAGCACGCCCGGGAGACCCGAAAGCCGCTGGTCGCGTTCGCGCAGACCGGCAGCGCGGTGCTGCCCCGGTTCCTCGGGGCCGGGCTGACCGCCGTCTCGGCCGAGCCCTACCCGTTCTTCTGGCTCGACGGCGGGCCGAGCACCGTCTACCGGTACCGGGTGGCGGCATGAGTGAGCGCTGCGAGCGAATCGTCAACGTCCCGCACCTGCTCACCCTGGTCGGCCGGACCCCGGTGACGTACGTGGAGGCGCCGCTGCCACATCGGCACGGCGGGTTCTGGGCCAAGGTGGAGTGCGCCAGTCCCGGGGGGATGAAGGCACGGGCGGCGGTGGCCATGCTGACCGCCGCCCGTACCCGAGGCGAGCTGCGCCCGGGTGCCCCGGTGATCGAGTCGACCAGCGGCACGCTCGGCGTCGGGCTGGCCTTCGCCGGGCAGGCCCTCGGCCACCCGGTGCACCTGGTGGTGGACCGGGAACTGGAACCGTCCATGCGCGCCCTGCTTCGCGCGTACGGAGCCCGGTTGGAGATCGTCGACACCCCCGACCCGGTCGGCGGCTGGCAGCAGGCCCGGCTCGACCGGCTGGCGGCCGTACGGGCCGGGCTGCCCGGGTCGTGGTGGCCGGACCAGTACCACAACCCGGACAACGCGGCCGGGTACGTCAGCCTTGCCGACGAGGTCGCCGGCCAGGTCGACGGGGTGGATGTGCTGGTGTGCAGCGTCGGCACCGGTGGGCACAGCGCCGGCGTGGCCCGCGCGCTGCGCCGGCACTGGCCCCGGCTGCGGCTGGTTGGGGTGGACACCGTCGGGTCGACCGTCTTCGGCCAGCCCGCCCGGCCCCGGCTGATGCGCGGGCTGGGCAGCAGCATCCACCCGGGCAACGTCGACCACGCCGCCTTTGACGAGGTGCACTGGGTGGGGCCGGGCGAGGCGGTGGAGAGCTGCCGCCACCTCGCCCGGTACGCCTTCGTCACCGGCGGGTGGAGTACCGGGGCGACGGCCCGGGTAGCCGCCTGGGTGGCCCGTACCGAGCCGGGGGCCCGGGTGCTGGCGGTCTTTCCCGATGGCCCGCACCGGTACCTCGACTCGATCTACGACGACGGTTGGTGCGCCCGGCATGGGCTGCTCGGCCCGACCCGGGGATACCCGGTGGAGATCCCGTATCCGTGGGCGGTCGAGGTGACCCGGTGGAGCCGCTGCCGCACCGTCGTCGACCCGGCCCGCGCCGGTCGGGTGACGCTGGGCGGCGCCCCCGCACCGCCGACGGCCGACGGTGACCCGGGTAGCGCCGGCCGGCTAATGGGCGTCGCACCGGCCCGGACCGAGTGGGTGCCGGCGTGAGACTGAGCTGGCGGACGTACCCGCTGGTCCTACGCGAGCCACTGCGGATCTCCCGGTCCACGATGTACCGTCGGGACGCGGTCCTGGTGCGTCTCGACCATGACGGGAGCACCGGACACGGCGAGGTGGTGACCAGCCGCTTCCTCGGCCTGGACCTGGACCGGATCCACACCCAACTGAGCGTGCTAAGGGACCGGGTCGCCGGGTACGACGTCCCGGAGACGCTCCGCGCCGACCTGCCGACGCTCACCGCCGGGCTTCACCCCGGGACCGCCGCCGCGTTCGATGCCGCGCTGCACGACCTGCTCGGACGGCGGGCCGGAGTGCCGGTGCACCGCCTGATCGGGGCGCCGGAACCGGGGGCGGTGGCCACCGCGTACACCATTGGGCTGGTGTCCCCGATGGAGGCGGGGGCGACCGCCGGCCGGTTGGCCGCCGCCGGGTTCCGGGTGCTGAAGGTCAAGGCCGGCGACGACCACGACCTGGCCCGGGTCGCCGCGGTACGGGCAGCCGCACCGCAGGTGCGGCTGCTGCTCGACCCGAACGGCGGCTGGACACCGGAGCAGGCGCTCCGGCGGCTCGACGCGCTGGCCCGTCACCGCGTGGACGCGGTCGAGCAGCCGATCCCCGCCGGTCGGGTCGACCTGCTGGCCTGGCTGGCCGCCCGGACCCCGGTCCCGGTGGTCGCCGACGAGGACGCCGCCACCGAGGCCGACGTGCCCCGGCTCGCCACCGCAGTGGCGGGGGTGAACGTGAAGCTCGCCAAGTGCGGCGGGATCGTGGCCGCCATCCGGATCGTCGCCGCCGCCCGCGAGCACGGGTTGGCCGTCATGCTCGGCTGCCTGGTCGCCAGTTCGCTCGGCATCGCCCCGGCGCTGCACCTCGCGGGGTACGCCCGCTGGGTCGACCTGGACGGACACCTGCTGGTGGCCGACGACCCGTGGATCGGCCTCGGTGGCCACGACGGGACGCTACGCCCGACTGGTGCACCCGGTCTGGGCGTAACACCCCGACCGCCCGCCACCGGCTCGAACGAGCCGTCCCGGCCGCCTGTCACGGACGTGGCCCGATGAACGCCACCTGGCGTACGCTGCGCGGCTTTCCGGCGGAGATCCAGCTGCTGGTGGTCAACCAGTTCGGGGTGAACGTCGGCTTCTACCTGCTGCTGCCCTTCCTGGCCGGATATCTCGCCGACGACATCGGGCTCTCCGTCGCGCTGATCGGCCTGATCCTCGGCGTGCGCAACCTCAGTCAGCAGGGGCTGTTCCTGCTCGGCGGCACCGCCTCGGATCGGCTCGGCTCGCGCGGAGTGATCATTGCCGGCTGCGCGCTGCGCACCGTCGGGTTCGGGTTGTTCGCGGTCGGGGTGTCGCTGCCGGTGCTGATCGCCGCGTCGATCCTGTCCGGGCTGGCCGGAGCGCTGTTCAACCCGGCGGTCCGGGCGTACCTGGCCCAGGCCGCCCCGGATCGGCGGGCCGAGGCGTTCGCCCTGTTCAACGTTTTCGCCAGCGCCGGCTCCCTGGTCGGGCCGCTGCTCGGCGGGGCACTGCTGCTGATCGACTTCCGGGCCGCCGCGTTGGTTGCGGCCGGGGTGTTCGCGGTGCTGACCGTGGCCCAGGTGCTGGTGCTGCCGCCGCAGCCGAGGGCGGCCAGCGGGCAGAGCGTGCTCGGCGACTGGCGGGAGTGCGTCACCGACCGCCGGTTCCTCGCCTTCACCCTCGCGTTGAGCGCCCTGTATGCCTCGCAGAACCAGCTCTACCTGGTGCTGCCGGTGCAGGCCGAGCAGGTCACGGGGCAGCCGGCGGCGGTCGCCGGGCTCTTCGTGGTCTCCACCGTGGCCACCCTGGTCTGGCAGGTGCCGGTTACCGCCTGGCTGCGGCGGCACGTGGCCCGGGGGCCGGCGATCGCGCTCGGCCTGGCCGTGCTCGGCGGTGGCTTCCTGCTGCCGCTGGTGTCGCTGCCCGGCCCGGCACCGGTCCGGCTGCTGCCGGTGCTCGGCGCGGCGTTGCTGCTCGCCGTCGGGGTGTTGATCGCCCAGCCGTTCGTGCTGGAACTCATCCCGGCGTTCGCCCGGGACGGGTTGACCGGCACCTACTTCGGCCTGTTCTACCTGGTCTCTGGGATGGTGGCGGCGGCCGGGACGGCCGCCGTCGGCCGGGCCATGGACGCCGGTGACCCGGCGGCGGCCGTACCGGCGGTGGCCTGGCTGCTCTGCGCCGGGCTGGGCCTGGCCTCGGCCGCGGCGGTGTGGCTTCTGCACCGCGCCGGGTGGCTGGCCCCGCGGCCGGGTCCGGCCCTCCCGGCCGCGGCCGTCGCCGGTGAGGCCCGCGCGTGACCGGCCGTTCCGCCCCGACCGGGCCGTTGCGAACCGCCGCGCCGACCGGGAGCACCGGGCCGGCGGTCGTCTCGGCGAACCTGCTCACCGACAACCCCGAGTTGTACGAGACCCAGTTCCCCGACCCGAAACACCTCGCCGCCCGGTTCGTTGCCGATCTGGTCGACCGGTACGCCACGGACGACAGTCGGCGGTTGCTCGACGTGGGCTGTGGCACCGGCCGGGATGCCGGGTACCTGGCGGGGCTGGGCTGGTCGGTCATCGGGATCGACGTCTCTGACCGGATGCTCGCGTACGCCCGTAAGCGGCACCCGGCCGTGCGCTTCGTCGCTGCCGACATGCGCGGATACGAACTTCCCGGCCGCGTCGATGTCGTCAGCTGCCTGGACAGCGCCCTGCTGTACTGCCACACCAATGCCGATCTGACCGGCTTCCTCGCCCGCTGCCACGCCCATCTGGTCCCCGGCGGACTGCTGATCGCCGAAATGCGCAACGGCGCCTACTTCCTCGGCGGGGGCGGCGACCTGCTCGACCGGGAACACACCCGGACGGTGGTCTGGCGCGGAACCCCATATACGTCGCACACCCTGCTGCGGATCGATCACAGTGGGCAGTTGTTGCGCCGGAGGCGGACGTGGACCTGGCCGGGGTGCTCGGAGCCGCTGGTGCAGACCTCGGCGTGGCGGTTGCTCTTCCCGATGGAGCTGCGGCATCTGCTGGACGGTGCCGGATTCGACGTGGCGGCCCTGTTTGACACCCCCGGCCCGCGTACCGACCCGCCGTGGCACGCGCGGGCCGCCCTGGGCAGCGGGCTGGCCGGCGATCGGCTGCACCTGGTCGCCCGCCGCCGCGCCGACGACCACCCGTGCTGACAGCGCGGCTGAACCATGTTGTCAAGGAAGGACAATCCATGATCCCCTCCACGCGTACGGCCGGGCTGAGCCGGCGGACCCTGCTCGGCGGGGCGGTCGCGTTGTCGACGGCCGCACTGACCGGCTGCGGCGGAAACGCCACCGGCCAGGCGGGTACCGGCTCACCACGCCGTGGCGGCCGACTGCGGGCCGCGTTCGCCGGGGGCGGCGCGACCGAGACACTCGACCCGCACCTGGCGAACCTGTTCAACGAGGCGTCCCGGGCCAAGGCAGTCTTCGACAAGCTCGCCGACTACGGCGCGGACGTGTCGATCGAACCCCGGCTCGCGAGTAGCTGGGAGCCGAACGGCGACCTGACCCGGTGGCGGGTTGTCCTGCGGGAGGCCACCTTTCACGACGGTCGGCCGGTCCGCGCCGCCGACGTGCTCTACAGCTACAGCCGGATCACCGACCCGCAGCGGGCGTTCCGCGCCCGAGCCAGCCTGGGCCTGCTCGACCTGCGCCACAGCCGGACGGTCGACGACCGAACCGTCGAGTTCGGATTGACCCGCCCGTTCGCCGAGTTTCCGAACGTGCTCGCCGCCTTCGGCGCGTACGTGGTGCCGGAGGGCATGGACAACTTCGATCAGCCAGTCGGCTCCGGCCCGTTCCGGTTCGGCTCGTTCCAGCCCGGCCGGAGCCTGTTGCTCAAGCGGTATGACGACTACTGGGAGGGCGCGCCCTACCTGGACGAGCTGGAGTACCTGATCAGCAACGAGGAGTCAGCCCGGATCAACGCACTGCTTGGCGGGCAGGTCGAGTACGCCCACGACCTCACCCCGACCACCGCCCGCACCTACGCCGACGACGCCCGGGTGTCGATCGTCCGGATGCCGAACAGCACCATGCAGGGCTTCACCATGAAGGTGGACCGGGCGCCGTTCGACAACCGGGACCTGCGCGAGGCAATGTTCCTGCTGACCGACCGGCAACAGCTCGTCGACACGGTGCTCGCCGGTTCCGGACAGATCGGCAACGACCTGTTCGGCAAGGGCTACCAGTACTACGCCGACGACATCCCGCAGCGCACTCCCGACCCGGACCGGGCCCGCGCCCTGATCAAGAAGGCGGGCGCCGAGGGGCTCACCGTCAAGCTGGACACCGCCGCCGTGGCCAGCGGTTTCGTCGAGGCCGCCAGCACCTTCGCCGAGCAGGCGAAACAGGTCGGGCTGACCGTGGTGCCGACCACCGGAAACAAGGACACCTACTGGCGGGACATCCTCACCAACGGCTCGCTGGCCTGCTACCGCTCGGGAGCGATGCCGATCGAGACGCACATAACGCAGCGGCTGCTGAGCAACAGCACCACCAACGCCACCCGGTGGGCCCGCCCCGACTTCGACGCCCTCTACGCACGCGCCGTCTCCAGCGCCGACGAGTCCACGCGGACGCAGGCGTACGGGGACATGCAACGGATGCTGCACGCCGAAGGCGGTTTCCTGATCTGGGGCTTCGCCGACTTCCTGGTCGGCACCGCGCCGAAGGTGGGCGGAGTGGCCGGCAACACCCCCGCCAACACGCTCAACTGGGCACGCTTCGACAAGGTCTGGTTGGGATGAGCCTGCCCCGGTACGCCGGCCGCCGGCTGCTGCTCGGCCTCGCGCAGGTCGCCGGCGTCGCCACCGTCGTCTTCGTGCTGACCGAGGCGCTGCCCGGCGACGCCGCCGTGGTGATCGCCGGTGACCAACCCGACCCGGACCGGATCGCCGCCATCCGGGCGCAGTTGGAGCTGGACCGCCCGGTCTGGCAGCGCTACCTGGACTGGCTGGCCGACGTGCTCCGGGGTGACCTCGGCGTCTCCCTGGTGTCCGGGCGGCCGGTCGTCGACGTGCTCACCGGCAACGCCGGCCCCACCGTGCTGCTGGCCGTGGCGACTCTGCTGCTGCTCGTACCGATGGCGGTCGGGGTGGGGATGCTCGCGGCCCGGCGCGCAGGCGGCCGACTGGACCGGGGACTGTCGGCCGTGGTCGTCGGCCTGTACGCGGTACCCGAGTTCGCCCTGGCCATCCTGCTCGTCGCCCTCTTCGGGGTACACCTGGGCTGGTTCCCGCCGACCGCCGTCGGCACCGGTGGGAACCTGCTGGCCCAGCCGGCCGTGCTGGTGCTGCCGTTGGTGGTGCTGCTGGCCCGGCCGATCTGCTCGCTCAGCCGGCTCACCCGGGCCGGGCTGATCGAAGCGGCCGGCTCGGCGTACATGGCGCACGCCCGGCGGCTCGGCCTGCCGAGGCCCCGGCTCTGGTTGGGGCACGCGCTGCCCAACGCGCTCGCCCCGGTGGTGCAGCAGCTTGCCCGTACGACGGACTGGCTGCTCGGTGGGGTGATCGTGGTGGAGGCGGTGTTCGTGATCCCCGGGCTGGGCACCGCCCTGGTGGACGCGGTCACCACCCGGGACGTACCGACGATCCAGGGACTCTGCGTCCTGATCGCCGTGGTCACCGTCGTGGTGAACCTCGTCGCCGACCTGGTGGCGTTCCGGCTGGCCCCGCGTACCCAGGTGGCCCGGTGAGCGCGGCGGACAGGGGCGGTCGCGACCCGCGCCGGCACCGGTGCCGGGCGGTTGTCGGTACGGTGTTGCTCGCCATCCCCCTGCTGGTCGCCCTGGTCGGGCCAGTGCTGGCCGGGGAGCCAGCCGGACGCGGGCGGCCGTTCACCCCCAACGGCCCGCTCGGCACCGACTTCGTCGGACGGGACGTACTCGGTCAGGCGCTGCTCGGCGGGCGGTCGGTGGTCGCGGTGGCGGTGGCGGCCACCGCGTTGGCATACCTGGTCGGGGTGCCGTTGGGGCTCTGGGCCGCGACCACCCGGCGGCGCTGGCTGGACGAGCTGCTGATGCGTCCCCTGGACCTGCTGCTGGCGGTGCCGGCGCTGCTGCTGTTGATCCTGCTCTCCGCCGCCACACCCCGCACGCCGGCGGCCCTGGTGGTGATCGTCGCCCTGATCGGCCTGCCCGAGGTGGCCCGGATCAGCCGGGCCAGCGCGCTGCCGCTGGCCCACGGTCCGGCTATGGAGGCGATGCTGCTGTACCGGGAGAGCTGGTGGCACCGCGTGATCGGCCACGTCGGACGGGGTGTGCGGCGGGTGCTGCTGGCCGACGCGGGAGTCCGGTTCATCGGCGCCCTGTATCTGGTCGCCACAGCCAGCTTCCTCGGCATCGGGGTCGCCCCGGACGCCGCCGACTGGGCGGTGATGGTGGACCGCAACCGCTCCGGCCTGGCCCTGCAACCGTGGGCGGTGGTGGCCCCGGCAGCGCTGATCGTCGCCCTCGCCGTCGGCGTCAACCTGGTCGCCGACCGGCTGCTCGCCCACCCTCCAAACCACATCGGGGCGAAGGCTCCAATCGTCGGCGCGGAGGCGAGCCGGTGACCGGGGCAGTGGTACGGGTGGCCGGGCTGTGGGCCGAGGCGGGCGGCCGGCGGCTGCTCGACGACGTGTCGTTCGAGCTGGCAGCCGGGCGGGTGCTTGCCGTCATCGGGGCCTCCGGCAGCGGCAAGACCACCCTCGGTCGGGCGCTGCTAGGTGAGCCCGGGTCCGGGGTCCGCCTCACCGGCCGGGTCGAGGTCGCCGGCCGTGGCGTCACCCCAGCGGAGCCGCCCCCACCGGGCACCGTCGGGTACGTGCCGCAGCAGCCGTCGGCGGTACTCAACCCGGTCCGCCGGGTCGGCACGGTGCTGCACGAGATCGCCCGCCGGCACCTCCCGTCCGGCGGCGCCCGCCGGGACCGGACCCGGCAAGCCGTGCGGGCCGCCCTGCACCGGGTCTCCCTGCCGGCCGACCGGGACCTGCTGCGTCGCTTCCCGGACCAACTCTCCGGCGGGCAGCAGCAGCGGCTGGTCATCGCACACGCGCTGCTGGCCGGGGCTCGGCTGCTCGTCGCCGACGAGCCCACCACCGGACAGGACAACCTGACCCGGCGAGACGTGGCCGCCGAGCTGACCGCCCTGGCCCGCGGCGGGATGGCCGTCGTGCTGCTCAGCCACGATCTGCATCTGGTCCGCACGGTCGCCGACGACCTGCTCATCCTGCACCGCGGGGAACCGGTCGAGGCCGGTCCGGCCGCGCACGTGTTCGACGCGCCCCGCCACGAGTGGACCCGCCGGATGCTCGCCGCGCGCCCCGTCGGCACCCGGCCCAGCGGCGGGGACCGCCCGCCCGTGCTCGGCATCGCCGACATGGTCGCCGAACACTCCGGCGGAGGCCGCCGCCGCACCGTTCTGGAGAACGTGGGCCTCACCCTCGCCGCCGGGGAGTGCCTCGCCCTGGTCGGCCGCTCCGGCAGCGGAAAGACCACCCTGGCCCGGTGCATCGCCGGCCTGCACCGGCCGCGTACCGGAACCGTCGAGCTGGCCGGCCGGCCACTCGCCGCGACCCTGGACCGGCGAGACCGTGCCGACCTCGCCGCGGTGCAGTACATCTTCCAGGACGCCCGAGCCAGCTTCGACCCGTGGCGACCGGTCCTCGACCAGGTGGCGCGCCCGGCGATACGGCTGCACGACCGGCCGGTGCGCGCGGCCCGGGCGGCGGCCCGCGCCGCCCTGGACCGAGTGGGGCTGGCCGGACACCTGGTCACCCGGGACCCCGGCCGGCTCTCCGGCGGGGAACTACATCGGGCGGCCCTGGCCCGCGCCCTGCTCGCCGAGCCGCGGGTGCTGATCTGCGACGAGATCACCGCAGGGCTGGACGCGGTCACCCGGGACCGGATCCTGGACCTGGTCGACGAGCTACGCCGCGCGGACGATGTCGCCCTGCTGGTGATCAGTCACGACCGGGACGTGGTCGCCCGACTCGCCGACCGGGTGGCCGTCCTGCACGACGGCCGGGTCATCGAGAACGGGCCGGCAGCCACCCTGCTCACCTCGGCTCGTCAATCGTTGAGCCGATCGCTGTTACACGAAGTTGTCACCACCAAATGCACGGAAAAGAGTCAGCTCGGATGATTAACTCTACCGTCGGCGATTACCAGGTCCAGCTCGCTGGACGGCACCATCTCGACAGCGCCCGCCGCGTCATGCTGGACACCTTCTACCACGTCTTCGGCTACGGATACCGGCCGGAGTGGCACTTCGACGTGATCGACCTCGACGGCACCTACCTGCGGCCGCAGCGGCACGCGCTCTTCGTCGCGACCCTCGGCGACGAGGTGGTGGGCACCACCGCCGTGCGGGCCGCCGGCCCGAAAAGCCCGCCGCATCCGGCGTTCCTCGTGCAGCGGTACCCCGATGCCACCACCGCCCAGCTCTTCCGGGTGTACGTACACCCGGCGCACCGCCGCCGGGGACTGGCCCGCGCCCTGGTCGAACAGGCGGTCGCGTTCGTCGCCGACCAGCCCGGATATCGGGACCTCTACCTGCACACCGACACCGGAGTGCCAGGCGCGGAGGCGTTCTGGCGATCGGTGGCGACCCCGATCCACGACGCCCGCGACGGCAACTGCCGGACCATGCACTTCGAGATCCCCCTGCCGGGCCGGGTGCCGGCCATACCGGCACTGATGGACACCGCCCCCGCACCGGCTTGAACGCGCGGACGGCCGCGCCATGGGAGACGATCACAAGAAAGTTCTTGACGGAGTCGGGACTTGGCTTGAGATCGCCAAACGGATCGGGGAATGACAAATACGCCATGAAGAAGCGTGTAGCCCTGCTCACGCCGGGTGCGTCGGTGGTTCGGCCGGTCGGTCCGGACCTGATGGGGTTCCCCGAGATGGATGTGACCCCTGACGGCAGGACGGCAATCGTCTCGGTTTGGCGCAAGGGCAGCGGAAGCCTGGCCGCCGTCGACTCTCCGGCGGCGGCCGGTACGCCGAGCGGCTGGCCGCAGCCGACTGGGACACCGTCGAGGCGACCGAGGCGTACGCGGCCGAGCGCGGGCTCACCATGCTCCAGGTGGCCATCGGCGGGCTGGCCGCACGCCCGGCGGTGACCTCGGTCATCGCCGGCGCCACCATCCCCGAGCAGGTGCACGCCAACGCCGAGGCGGGCGCCTGGCAGCCCACCGACGAGGACCTGGACGCGCTCGACGCCCTCCTCTGACCGGGCCTTCCGCTGCCCCGATGCCGTACCGACGGCGCCGGGGCAGCCGGCTCTCCGGCGGCAGCCCGACGGCGCGAAACGCGGGCGGTCGAGGGCATCAGGACAGCGTGTCGTCAGCGGACCGTCACCCGCTGTCCCGCCTCCACCAGGGACGGTGGGTGGGAGAAGCGTCACCCACCCTTGGCGTGTCCGGTGGAACGTCGTACGGTAGGCCGCAAGTGACCCACGGGAGCCCGGTGCGTACCGGGCTGAGAGGGGGGCTGGAAGCCCCCGACCGTCGAACCTGATCCGGGTAATGCCGGCGCAGGGAGGAGTATTGCCGTGCCGTCCCTGGGACGACTGCATCTGATCACCGACACCCGGCCGGGGCGGGATCCGCTCGGCGTGCTGCGGGCCGCCCTGCCGGTGGCCCGCGCCGAGCTGGTCGTCCAGGTCCGGGTGGCGGACGACGCCACCGACCGGGAGGCGTACGAGCTGGCCCGCCAGGTGGTCGCGCTGTGCCGGCCGTACGGGGCGACGTGCCTGGTCAACGACCGGCTGCACGTGGCGCTGGCGGTGGACGCGGCGGGTGGCCACGTCGGCGCCGCCGACCTGCCGGTGCGGGCGGCCCGCCAGGTGCTCGGCGCCACCGCCGTGCTCGGCGCGACCGCCCGGGAACCGGTGGCCGCCGCCGAGGCGGTCGCCGCCGGGGCGAGCTACCTGGGCGTCGGCCCCTGCCACGCCACCACCACCAAGGCCGGGCTGCCCGAGCCGATCGGCCCCGCGGGGGTACGCGCGGTCGCCGGAGCGGTGGACGTGCCGGTCATCGCGATCGGCGGGGTGACCGCCGCGTCGGTGCCGGCGCTGCGCGCCGCCGGGGCGTACGGGGTGGCGGTGGTCGGGGCGATTTCCGCCAGCCCCGATCCCGCACGCACGACTGCTGACCTGATCGAGGCCCTGACGTGCTGACCCGACCGGACGTCGCTGTCGTGGGGGCGGGACCGGTCGGGCTGGCTGTCGCGTGGCGGTGCGCGTCCCGGGGACTGCGCGTGACGGTGCACGATCCTGCCCCTGGTACGGGCGCGTCGCACGTGGCGGCCGGGATGCTCGCGCCGGTCGCCGAGGCGTACTTCGGGGAGCACCAGCTGACCGGGCTGCTCACCGAGTCCGCCGCCCGCTGGCCCGGCTTCGCCGCCGAGCTGGCCGAGGCCGCCGGCGCCGATCTCGGCTACCGCACCGACGGCACCCTGGTGGTCGGGCTGACCACCGACGACCTGGCCGAGGCGCGTCGACTCTGGACGTACCAGCAGGGGTTGGGGCTGCCGATCACGCCGCTGCGCCCCTCGGAGCTGCGGGACCGCGAACCGGCGCTGGCCCCGCGCGTGCGCGGCGGTGCGGTCGCCCCCGGCGACCACCAGGTCGACCCGCGCCGGCTGGTCGCCGCGTTGCGGACCGCCGCCGAGCAGGCCGGCGCGGTGTGGCGGCCGGGCGTGATCGGCGACCTGTCCGAGGTGGACGCCCGGGTCACCGTGGTCGCGGCCGGCTGCGGCGCGGCGGCGCTCACCGGGCTCCCGGTCCGTCCGGTGAAGGGCCAGGTGCTGCGGCTCCGCGCGCCCGGTCGCGGCGCGCCGGACTTCCGGCACGTGGTCCGGGGGTACGCCGACGGCGAGTCGGTCTACCTGGTGCCCCGGGACAGCGGCGAGGTGGTGGTCGGAGCGACCGTCGAGGAGCGCGCCGACACCGAGGTGACCGCCGGCGGGGTGCTCCGGCTGCTCCGCGCCGCCGTGGACCTGGTCCCCGAGCTGGCCGAGTACGACCTGGCCGAGGCATCCGCCGGGCTGCGCCCCGGTACGCCGGACAACGCGCCGATCATCGGGGCGCTGCCCGGCCGGCCCGGCGTGCTCGCCGCCACCGGACACCACCGGCACGGCATCGTGCTCACCCCGGTCACCGCCGACCTGGTCACCGAGCTGATCGTCACCGGCGAGCCGGACCCGCTGCTCGCCCCCTTCACCCCCGACCGGTTCGCCGGCACCGACGCGCCGGCCACCACGGGCCGGGATCGGACGCATCCGCCATCGAGGAGGAGACGTGCAACTGATCGTCAACGGCACGGGGCGTGACCTGCCCGGCGGGACGACCCTCGCGGAGGTCGTCCGCGCGGTCACCGACCAGGAGCGCGGCCTCGCGGTCGCGGTCAACGGTGAGGTGGTGCCGCGCGGCGGCTGGTCGGTGACCGTGCTGCGCGACGGCGACCGGGTCGAGGTGCTCAGCGCCGCCCAGGGCGGGTGAGCGGGGTGTCCTTCGAACTCGGCGGGGTCGGCTTCGGCTCCCGGCTCATCCTCGGCACCGGCGGCGCGGCCAACCTGCACGTGCTGGAGCAGGCCGTCCGGGCCTCCGGCACCGAGCTGGTCACGGTGGCGCTGCGCCGGGTGGACACCGCCCCGGGCACCGCCGGCGGGCTGCTCGACCTGCTGGACCGCTGCGGCGTGCGGCTGCTGCCGAACACCGCGGGCTGCTACACCGCGTCGGAGGCGGTGAAGGTGGCCCACCTGGCCCGGGAGGCGTTCGGCACCGACTGGGTGAAGCTGGAGGTGATCGGGGACGACCGCACCCTGCTGCCCGACGGGGTGGAGCTGCTGCGCGCGGCCGAGGAGCTGGTCGCGGACGGCTTTACCGTGCTGCCGTACACCTCGGACGATCCGGTGCTGGCCCGGCGGCTGGCCGACGTCGGGTGTGCGGCGGTGATGCCGGCCGGCGCCCCGATCGGCTCCGGGCTGGGGGTGAGCAACCCGCACCACATCCGGCTGATCCGGCAGAGCGTGGACGTGCCGGTGATCCTCGACGCCGGCATCGGCACCGCCTCGGACGCGGCGCTCGCCATGGAGCTGGGCTGCGACGCGGTGCTGCTGGCCAGCGCGGTCACCCGGGCGGCGGACCCGGTGGCGATGGCCACCGCCATGCGGTACGCCGTGGAGGCCGGGCGGCTCGCGTACCGGGCGGGCCGGATCGCCCGCCGCTTCCACGCCCTCGCCTCCACCCCGGACGAGGGACGGCCGGACCTGTGAGCCGCGCGTCGCATCTCGCTCCGGCGGATCCCGGTGCGAATCCTCCCCGCCAGGGCTCGGTTGGTCGCAGGGTCGCAGCTTCGGCTCCAGATCTTGGCAGGAAGTGGCCCCTGGCGGGGCCGGAATCCGCCAAGATCCCGGGCCGCGCCGTGCCGTCGGGCGTGGTGCTGCTGACGGACCGGCGGGTGGCGCGGGGGCCACTCGCCGACGTCGTCGCCGGGGCCGTCCGTGGGGGAGTGCGGTGGGTGGTGCTGCGGGAGAAGGACCTGCCGCGCGCCGAGCGCCTCGCCCTCGCCGCCGATCTGCGGGCGATCCTCGCCGAGGTGGCCGGCGCGTTGATCGTGGCCGGCCCGGACCCGCTCGGCGGGGACGCCGTGCACCTGCCGGCGGCCGGCCCGTACCCGCCGCCGTGCGCGGGACTGGTCGGCCGCTCCTGCCACGACCAGGCGGAACTCGCCCGACTCAGCACAGAGGACTACGCCACCCTCTCCCCGGTCTTCCCGACAAGGACCAAACCCGGCTACGGCCCACCCCTCCGGCCGACCGGTCTCGCCAAGCTGATCAAGGCCAGCCCGGTGCCGGTCCTGGCACTGGGTGGAGTCGACACCCCCGACCACGTCAGCGCATGCGTCGCGGCAGGCGCCACCGGAGTGGCCGTGCTCGGCGCGCTCATGCGAGCCGAGAACCCCACCGAGGCAGCCACCGCGCTGACCGAGAGCTTCCACGAGGCAGTCAGCCCGCTGCCGCGCAGCCGGCACCGAACGACGGCGGTCGCCCCGACAGGGCTGCGGCCGACCGTGCCCACGGAGGGATCAAGCCTGACCGCCCGGAGTGGGCACGGTCAGCCGCAGCCCCCAGCGCAACGACCCCGGAACGCTGGCCGCAGCCCCCAAGCGCAACCAGAGAGGGGAAGGCGTGACGCCGCGAACAGTACTCACCATCGCCGGATCCGACTCCGGCGCAGGAGCCGGCATCCAGGCCGACCTCAAGGTCTTCGCCGCCCTCGGCGCGTACGGCACCAGCGTGATCACCGCGGTCACCGCGCAGAACACCCGGGGCGTCGACGCCGTCCTGCCACTGCCCCCGCAGACCGTCCGCGACCAGTTGGACAGCGTGCTCGGCGACTTCGCGGTACGCGCGGTGAAGACCGGCATGCTCGCCACCCCGGCGGTCGCCGACGCGGTGGCCGAGGCGGCGCAGGCGGGCCGGCTGCCCCGGCTGGTCGTCGACCCGGTGCTGGTCGCCACCAGTGGGCACCGGCTCGGCGTCGTGGAGGCGGTCGAGCGGCTGCTCCCGTACGCCGAGGTGGCGACGCCGAACTGCGCGGAGGCCGCGGCCCTCACCGGACGCCCGGTGACCACGGTCGTGGAGATGGTCGCGGCGGCCGAGGCCATCGCGGCCGGCGGCCCGGCGCACGTGGTGGTGACCGGCGGCGACCTGGACGCCGACGGCGAGTCGGTGGACGTGCTGGTCGGCGGCGGCACGACCACGCTGCTACGGGCGCCCCGGGTAACCACCCGGCACAGCCACGGCACGGGCTGTTCGTTCTCGGCGGCGATCGCCGTCCGGCTGGCGTCCGGCGATCCGGTGCCGGTCGCGGTGGCCGCCGCGAAGGAGTACGTGACCCGCGCGCTGACCGGCGCGCGGCACTGGGAGTTGGGCGCGGGTCGCGGCCCGCTGGACCACTTCGGCTGGTCCTGTTGACCATCAGGGAGGCTGTCATGCAGGCACGACGCAAGGTCTACGTGGAGGGGACGCGGCCGGATCTCCAGGTGCCGTTCGCCGAGGTGGAGCTGACCGGAGGCAACCCGCCGGTCCGCCTGTACGACACCTCCGGTCCCGGCTCCGACCCGGAGGTCGGGCTGCCGCCGCTGCGCGGGGAGTGGATCGCCGAGCGGGGTGACGTCGCTCCGGTGCGGGGCGCCGGGACGCCGCTGGCGGGCGCGGACGGGAAGCGCCCGACGCAGCTCGCGTACGCCCGGGCGGGGGTGGTCACCCCGGAGATGGAGTTCGTGGCGATCCGGGAGGGCGTCGCGCCCGACTTCGTCCGGGACGAGATCGCGGCAGGGCGGGCCGTGCTGCCGCTCAACGTCAACCACCCGGAGTGCGAGCCGGCGATCATCGGCAAGGCGTTCCTGGTGAAGGTGAACGCCAACATCGGCACCTCGGCGGTCACCTCCTCCATCGCCGAGGAGGTGGAGAAGCTGACCTGGGCCACCCGGTGGGGTGCGGACACCGTGATGGACCTGTCCACGGGCAAGCGGATCCACGAGACCCGCGAGGCGATCGTGCGGAACTCCCCGGTGCCGATCGGCACCGTGCCGATCTACCAGGCGCTGGAGAAGGTCGGCGGTGACCCGGTGAAGCTGAGCTGGGAGGTGTTCCGGGAGACCGTCATCGAGCAGGCCGAGCAGGGCGTCGACTACATGACGGTGCACGCCGGGGTGCTGCTGCCGTACGTGCCGCTGGCGGTGGACCGGGTGACCGGGATCGTCTCCCGGGGTGGTTCGATCATGGCGGCCTGGTGCCTGGCGCACCACCAGGAGAACTTCCTCTACACCAACTTCCGGGAGCTGTGCGAGATCCTGGCCCGCTACGACGTGACGTTCTCGCTCGGCGACGGGCTGCGGCCGGGCTCCATCGCGGACGCCAACGACGAGGCGCAGTTCGCCGAGCTGAGGACCCTCGGCGAGCTGACCGAGGTGGCCTGGGAGTACGACGTCCAGGTGATGATCGAGGGACCGGGTCACGTGCCGATGCACAAGATCAAGGAGAACGTGGACCGCCAGCAGGAGTGGTGCCACCAGGCGCCCTTCTACACGCTGGGCCCGCTGACCACGGACATCGCGCCCGCGTACGACCACATCACCTCGGCGATCGGCGCCGCGATGATCGGCATGTTCGGCACCGCGATGCTCTGCTACGTCACCCCGAAGGAGCACCTCGGGCTCCCCGACCGGGACGACGTCAAGGCGGGCGTGATCGCGTACAAGATCGCGGCGCACGCGGCGGACCTGGCCAAGGGGCACCCCGGGGCGCAGGCGTGGGACGACGCGCTCTCCACGGCGCGCTTCGAGTTCCGCTGGGAGGACCAGTTCAACCTCTCGCTGGACCCGGAGACCGCGCGGTCCTACCACGACGCGACGCTGCCGGCGGAGCCGGCGAAGACCGCGCACTTCTGCTCGATGTGCGGGCCGAAGTTCTGCTCGATGAAGATCACCCAGGAGCTGAAGGACTACGCCGCGCGGGGGATGAAGGACAAGTCCGAGGAGTTCGTCTCCGCCGGGGCCCGGGTCTACCTGCCGCTGGCCTGAGCGCCCTCCGGGGGCGGGCCGGTCGCACCGCCGGCCCGCCCCCGGAAGTCAGTCGCGGTGGTGGCGGCCGGTGCGCAGCGTACGGGCGTCGTCGTCGCCGTTCTCGTCGTCGGAGGCGAGGCCGGCCACCCAGTCGACGTACTCCTCGTCGGCCCCGGCCGCGTCGACCAGCTACGTACCCTCACCGAACTGCGGGTGGCTGTCGAGCCACTCGCCACCGCGGGCGGCGCCAGGCACGCCACCGCCGACGAGCGCGAGCGGCTGAGTACGCTGGCCACTCGGATGCGGCAACTCGGCGAAGCGGGCGAACTCGAGGCGTTCCTGGCCGCCGATGTCGAGTTCCACGCGCTGCTGCTGCAGGCGTGCCTCAACGAGATGTTCACCGCGCTGACCGACGTGATCGCCGAGGTGCTCGCCGGACGCCCGCCCCGCGTCACGACGAGCCTGCACCTGGAGGACCCCGGCCACCACGCCGGGCCATCAGCATGCCCCCGCAACACAACGACCCGCGGGACAGATCAACCGCACCGGCCGCCGCCTTGATCAACAGCTACCGAAACCGAACTTCCAGGTCGCCGGGTCGGGACCGGCGGACCCACCGCCGACCGTCAGCTCGGTGAGACGGCTGTCGGCGTCGTAGTCGGCGGTGACCGCGGTGCCGTCGGGGTAGCTGCGGGTGGTGACGTTGCCCCGGATGTCGTACCCGTAGGTGAACGTCTCGGTCCGGTCGCCGGCCTCCTTCCGGACCACCTTGGTGATCTGGTCCTCGTCGTCGTAGGTGACCTCGCGGACACCGGTCGGGTCGCCGTAGCCGGTGATCCGGTCCTTGGCGTCGTAGGCCCAGGTGTAGACCGGGCCGTCGGTGCCGAGGGCGCGGCGTTCGCGGCGACCGGCGATGTCGTACGTGTCGACGATGGTCCGCTTGGCTCGCTCGGCGTCGGTGGGCGACTCGTTCTCCCACCGGGTGAACGCGAACACCAGGTTGCTCTCGACGTCGTAGCCCAGCTCCACCCGGCGGTTCAGCGGGTCGATCTTGGCGATCGGCCGGCCCGCCCGGTCGTACTCGACCCGTCACCTTGGGGTGCTGGGCGGCCAGCGTCTGCGCGTCGGCGATCCCCCGCACCAGCACGGTCAGATCGTCCACGGGTACCGCCTCGAGCAGCGCCGGGTCGAGCGGCCCGGCGACCAGCGTGCGACCGGTGGCGGTGGCCAGCAGCGGGGCGAGGACGGCACCACGTACCGGACCGGGGCCGTGGTTGCCGTCGAGGTCGGACCAGACGTGCATCGCCCCACCGGTCAGTCGAGGGTTCACCGGTTCTCCTCCGGGGCGTGGGTGGGGCGGTCGGGCCGGCCGTGGTCGGTGGGCGACGCGGCGTCGGCCACCGGCGGGGCGGCTTCGGGCCAGCCCAGCAGCCGGCGCAGTTCGGCCGGCGTGAGCAGGCGGTCGGCACCCAGCTCGGCGACGGCCACCTCGCGGGCCACGACGGGGTCGACGTACGGGCCGTGCAGCTCCGCCCACTGCCGGCGGATGCGCGGCTGGCCACCCCAGAGCGGCACCTCGCCGGCGAGCCGCATCGGGTCGCCGTAGACGGCCGGTTCGCAGCCGGCAAGAATCCCGTAGAAGACGGCGCTGCACAGCCAGTTGGAGGCCACCCGCCGGTAGCCGCGCTGCTCGGCGAGTTGCCGGCGCAGGAAGTCCGGGTCGCGGTTAGCGGGACACCCGGGACGAACTCGTGGTCGCCGGCCATTCCGTCGCCGATGTTCCAGCCGTGCTGGAGGTAGCCGCCGATGCGGGGCGGGTCGCGGTCGTCGAGTCCGCAGTACCGGGCCAGTGTGTGGGAGTGCCCGTAGTAGTGGTTGGCGTGGTGCACGACAGCGTGGATCCGTCCCTCGGCACGGCGGCGGGAGAGGCGCAGCCTAGCCGCCCAGACTGAACGACCGGCGACGCCCAGGTGGACGCGCGGCTGCCCGGAACGCGAGCCCGGCCGCCCGGTGCGGCAGCACGGGGCCGCCGGAACCACCCAGGCCGACGCGTTCACGCGACGGTGGTCGACGCCGGTGACGGCGAGGTATCGGCAGTTCATGCCGCGATCCGCGCCTGACTACCCAGCTCGCCGGGACGTCTGCCCAGGCACGGCGAGAACTCTCGGCTGAGCGGACATCCAGAGGCCGCCTGTTGATCGACAAGTGGCCGTCTGGTGGTCAGGTGGCACAGGCATCATGCCTCGGTGCCGACACCGTCGAACGTTCCCGCGTATCGCCTCCTCGGAGGCGTGGGTGCCACCCTGCTGGCCGTCGCGGGCTGCGGCGCCGGGGCGCTGCCGGTGCAGGACGCGCTCTGGTGGACAGCTCTGCGCCGCCTGGACCGGCCGGCGCTGTTCCTCGGCTACGCCGGGCTGACCCTGCTCACGGTCGCCTGGTGGTGGGCGGGCCGCGACCTGCGGCGGCCCGGTCCGGAGGAGGTCGCCCGCCCCGCCGTCCGCAGTGTCGCGATCACGCTGGCCTGCTGGGCGGGGCCGTTGCTGCTCGCGCCGCCGCTGTTCTCCCGCGACGCCTACAGCTACCTGGCGCAGGGCGCGATGGTCCTCGCCGACCTGGACGTCTACCGGCTCGGTGTGGCGCACCTCGGCGGGCGGCTCGCCGCTGAGGTGCCGCAGATGTGGCAGCAGACGCCCGCGCCGTACGGGCCGGTCTTCCTGACCCTCGCCGCCGGCGTCCTGGCGGTCACCGGCGGGCACCTGACGCTCGGCGTGCTCGCGCTGCGGCTCGTCGCGCTGGCCGGGGTGGCACTGCTCGTGGTGAACCTTCCCCGTCTGGCCCGCCACTGCGGGGTCGACGCGGCCGCAGCGCTCTGGCTGGGCGTGCTCAACCCGCTCGTACCGCTACACCTCGTCGCCGGCGCCCACAACGAGGCGGTGATGCTGGGGCTGCTCGTCGTCGGGCTGCGGCTGGCTCTCGCGGACCGGTTCGGCGCGGCGGCCGTGCTGGTCACGCTCGCCGCGCTGGTGAAGGTGCCGGCGCTGCTGGGCCTGCTGGTGGTGGGTGCGCTCGCCGTCCGGCGCATCGGCGCCCGCGCCGCGGTGGCCCGCACCGCCGGCTTCGCGGTGGCCACCGCCACCGCCGTCACATGGGCGGCCGGCATCGGGTACGGCTGGATCGCTGCCCTCGCCACACCGGCATACCGGCACAGTTGGTCGATCTCGACGGCTCTCGGTCGGGGCGCGCGGCGCACGGTGGAGGCTCTCGGCCTGGACCTCGGCACCGCGCCGATGCGTGCCAGCGTCACGGTGGGGCTGCTCGGCCTCCTCGCCGTCGCAGGCGCTGCCTGGCGGTACCGGCACCGGCTCGGCCCGCCGTACGCGGTGGGCCTGGTCCTGCTGGCCGCGGCGCTGCTCGGCCCGGCGACCCGGCCCTGGTACGCGCTGTGGGGGCTGGTCCTGCTCGCGGCGGCGGCGCCCGACGGGCGGCCCCGGCAGGCGGCGGCGCTCGGCGCGGCGGTGTTGGCGTTCGTGGCCCTGCCCAGCGGCTTCGGCCCCGACGCCGAACAGGCGCTGCTCGCGGCGGCAGGTGTGCTCGTCGGGCTGGCCACCGTCGGTGTGCTACGGCTGCTCGCCCGGCCGCCTTCGCGCACGCTGGCGGCGCCCCGGTGACGGCCACCGGCTCGGGAGCCTGGCCCGACGGCGGCGCCGCACCGCAGCGTACCGGTGCTCCGGCGGACGGCACGGCATCCTCGCGTGCCCGGTCGGGCTGCCCGGCAGCGGGTCACCTCGACGGCGCCGAGACGCGGGGGCAGACATGGCGGCGGGTGCTCCTGATGGGTGGGCTGGCCACGGCGATCGGGGTGGCGATCGCCGTGCTGCCCGGACACCGGGGCTGGTTCGACATCGGGGTCTACCACGGCGCCGTGGGGCACTGGGCGGCCGGCGGGGAACTCTATGAGTGGGCGACCTGGAACCAGTACGGATTCACCTACCCACCGTTCGCGGCGATCGTCATGCTGCCGATGGCGGCCCTGCCGTGGTATCCGACGATCGCGGTCAACCTGGCGCTCACCGTCCTGGTGGCCGGGTTCCTGCTGTACCTGCTGGTCGATCCCCTCGCAAGGCGCGCCGGCTGGTCGCGGTGGTACGCGTTCGGGCTGGCCGGCTGCCTGCTCGCCGGGCTCAACCCGATCCGCGACACGGTCAGCTTCGGTCAGGTGAACCTGCTGCTGATGGCGCTGGTCTACCTCGACCTGTGGCTGCTGGAGCGGGGGCATCGGCTGGCCGGCATCGGCATCGGACTGGCCGCCGCGATCAAGCTGACCCCGGCGGTCTTCGTCGCGTACCTGCTGGTGACCCGGCGTTGGCGCGCCGCCGCGACAGCCGTCGCCACCGCCGTGGTGGCGACTCTGCTCGCGGCGGCCGTGGCCCCGGACGCCACCCGCACCTTCTTCACCGCGGCACTGTGGGACACCGGGCGGGTCGGGAAGCTGGAGTACGTGTCGAACCAGTCGCTGCTCGGGCTGGTCGCCCGGCTTGACCCGGCGCACCCCGACCGGCTGCTGTGGCTTGCCCTGATCACCGGGGCGCTCGCCGTATGGTGGCTCCGCGTCCGCCGGGCCGCCGCGACGGGCGACGAGCGGGCCGGTTTCGCGCTCACCGGCATGCTGGCCCTGCTGGTCAGCCCGATCACCTGGGTGCACCACCTGGTGTGGCTGGTGCCGGGCCTGGTCGTGGTCGCCGCGGCGACGCTGCCGTGGCCCCCGGCCGTGCCAGCGGCCCGGCGGCGGCTGCGCGCCGGGATCACCGCGTACGCGGTGCTGTGCAGCGGCGTGGTGTGGGTCTTCGCCAACGGCGCCGGCGGGCCGCACGGCTTCCTCGGCAGCAACGCGTACCTGCTGGTCACGGTCGGAATGCTGGGGCTGCTGCCGATCGATCCGAGGAGCGAGTGCTCTCCGAAATCCTGCCGTAGACCGGTCAGGCCGGGAGCCTGACCCGACTTGACTCATTGAGGAAGTGCGGACACGGCCGGAAGGTGCGGGAGCTGACCTGGCTTGACCTGCGCCGCCATGCCGGCGGCCACGTCCAGGAGCTGACCGCCGTGTTGACCCTCGTTCCCGTCCCATCGGGCACTGCGGGTGCCGGAAACCTCGTCCGTCCTGGTCACAGCCCTCTTGATGACTGAGATCAGGACGCTGGCGTAGCGTCGAGGGCTCTCGTGGCGGATGCGGCGATGATCTACGTCGCGTGCTGCGCGAGGATGACCGCCTGCGCTGTCTCGACTGGCCTACCTCGGTGTGACCAACGCTGTCGCGTTGCTACGGCTGCTGCCAATGAGCGACCGGGACAAGGACGCCGAGATCCTGGCACTGCCACACCAAGTCATAATCCTCGAACGGCAGCCGAACGGCGAGAAGGCCCGGTTCACCCCATCTGACCGGGCATGACCCGCCGCCCTGCCGCACCGGCTACCCCGCGACACGCTGCGCCACCTGCGGCTGCTGGTCCGCCCGAACACGGTGCCGCGCTGGCACCGGGACCTGCTAGCCCGCCGGCACGCCAGACGCTCCCGGCCCCGGCAGGCCGGACGGCCACCCACTGTCCGGTCGATCAGCCGGCCGGTGCTGCGCCTGGCCCGCGAGAACAGCGCCCGGGGGCACCGCCGCCGCATCCACGGCGAACCCCTCGTCCTGGGGGTGAAGGTCGCGGCCCCCCACCGTCTGGGAGATTCTCCAACAGGCCGGTACCGACCCGGCACCCCAGCAGACCAGCACCACCCGGGCGACGTTCCCGCGTTCGCAGGCGCAGGCCATCATCGCCGCCGACCTCAAGTACATGACCACGAAGGAACCACGTCACCACCGGCAACACAAGACGTGAATCTCCAGTCGTGTTACTACACACTCCAGCCGGCCGCCCCAACCGCAGCCGTCCGCGAGCTCTTGACCAGCACAGGAACAGAACCGATCAAGCTCGTGTTCCTACGAACTGCGGAACTCGGGTTGACAACGCCGTTGCGTTGGGGATTGCAGAAAAATAACCCGTAGCTTCGCGGAATCTCGTTCGTTGCCGTGGTATGGCGGCGATGATCTTCCCTGCAGAGGAGCCGCACCCGAACGAGACAACGCCGGCCCCTGTCAGGTCGGTGGGGGTGTGGTGTCGGGTTCTTGTTTGACGGGTGGGAAATTCTTCTCCGCGTCTTTCCCGCCGAAGTAGAAAGGGCCGTAGTCGGCGATGACGACGCGATTGGGGTTGATGACGAGGTTGAATAGGTTGTCCATGCCGAAGAGCACCGCGATTTCTTGTCGGCGGATTTTGTTTTTGTTGTCGGGGATCCTGACGGTGAATTGCAGGAGCGCCGAGTTGGTGCGGTAGGTGTCGGGTTCCCTGGTGCCGGGTTTGAGTGCGGTGTTGGCGAAAGCGATGGAGTTTGCGAAGTTTTCGGCGCTCATGGCGATGGTGCGCTTGACTCGTCGTTGAGGCTCAAGTCGCGGACGGCGAGGCCGACGACCAGGGTGTTCGTTGGAAGTGCGGTGGGTTTCGAGGTCCACCGAATAGGATGGGTACTGCGGGTGGTCTTCTTCCCAGACTGCTATTTGTTGGTTGTTTTCGAGTACGGCGCCGGGGTACACGCCGAGCAGTTCCATGAGGAAGCGTCGCCGGAGGGCGGCCAGGCCCAATCCCAACTTGTCTTCGAGTACGTCGCGTCCGCGTTCGTGAGGCTCCAGGAGGTCTGCGGTCATGCGGATGACTGCTACTCGTGGGTCTTTCAAATATCGGCGGAGGAACCTTGCGACCTTCTTGTCGAGCAGGGTCCACAGGCGCTCCAGCACCTCTGGGTCTTTTACTGATTCGCCGAGGGTCAGTCGGATGATCTCCGCTGCGACCATCTGATCGAGCAGGGGCCACAGGCGCTCCCACTCCTCGGGTGATAGGCGGGGTAGCCGGGGGTCGTGCGGGTCGTTGGCGATGTCCTTCAGGATCTGTTT